>NZ_JAEQCX010000044.1:127007-173917 GCF_020738035.1 Microcoleus sp. PH2017_28_MFU_U_A | reverse complement strand
TGCAGTTGAGACTGGGATTGTTCTAATAAACCCTCAGTTTGTTGCAGTTGAGACTGGGATTGTTCTAATAAACCCTCAGTTTGTTGCAGTTGAGACTGAAAATTTGATAGCAATGCCTGAAGTTGGTAAACTTCTGTTTGGCATTCGGATAATCTGATATTATTCAGATCTAAAATAGATTTTGATTGATTTGATTGATCTTGCGTATTCTTCTCAAGCTCCATAAGAACATCATCTTTATCATCAATAAAAATTGAATCTAACAGTTCCTTTGTATTATTTATTTCATCAGAACATACTGCAACAAAATAGATAGGCTCCTGTAAAGAACAGAATTCTTTTTTGAGTTCATTTTCTTTATTTGTATAAGACGTAATACTTGAGGGGAGATTGTCTGATAATAACGGAAAGACAAAAGATCCTATTCCCAATCGCTGTCCATACAGCTTGACGTTCTTGAAGTAACGATTTAGTAAACTTATGAACTGATATTCATAGGGTTCATTTACATGAAATTGATTATTAGGATTAGCGGAGGCTGATTGGGGATTATCCGAATAGGTTAAACGATTAGGGGCGGAAATCAATAAAACCCCTCCCGGCTTCAATACCCGTTTAATTTCTCGCATCATTTCATCATGCTTATCGTGATGCTCAATGGTTTCAAAAGATGTTACTATCTCAAGAGATTCACTAGAAAGAGGAATGGCATCGCAAGAGCCGACAACAAATTCCAAATTGGAAATATTATCGTATTTTTTACGAGAGAAGTTGACACACTCTCTGTCAATATCAACACCGATAACAGAGTTAGCAAGTTTAGACAAATAAGCACTTCCATATCCCTCGCCAGAGGCTATATCAAGAACTGATTTGCCTCGAACAAAGTCTAGTGCTAAAGCATAGCGATGTAAATGCTCATACCTGATACGACCTTGGACTGTAGGAACGTACCTTTCTCCTGTAAATGCCATTTCCATGTGTTTAGATATCCTCCTCACGTTTAATTTATTATTGCATCAATTGATTTTACACCAACCAGAATACAATCTGCGTCGGTAAGGACCGAAAGTTCTACATTCCAAAGGCTTAAGGTAAGTAATAAGTTCTCCAACACGGGGAACTAAGTTTGATATTTGCTTATTCTGTGTTAATTTTATCTTTAAATAATTTTAGATTAATTGCACGACGATAATAAATTATTGCCTTTTCCAGGTTTCCGACTTTAACCATTGCTTCAGCTAAATCTGAATAGACAATATCTATATTCCTATCTAATGAAAGAGCATGATTATAGCATGATATTCCTTCTTCTAAATAACCCAATTTTATCAAGACTTGCCCTAACCTATGATAGGCTAAAGGATTAGTTGGTTCTATTTCTAAGGCTTGCTTATGACTGGATAGTAAGTCTTCGTCAAATGATTGATTCAGAACATCTATATCTGAGTTCATTATTGGTATATTTGGTTGATTTTTTTCGTCAACCGAACCTGCATAATAATGATCAAATTGTGATTGAGTTTGATTAAGTACAAATTGACATATTTCTTTCAATTGCTGCACTTGGTTAAGTTGAAATTGTAAACAATCTTTCTCTGATTCAATTTTTTGAAGCTGAACATTAACTTCTTCAACTTGAATCGTAGATTGCTGAAGTTCAACTTGTAAGGTTTGCACTTGTGATTCAGTCTGCTCAAGAAGAGCAAATTTTTGCCTCAATCCTTCTACATAAGGACGTGAGTTATATAAATTAGTTAAATAAGTATACAATTCAATCTTTCCCATTTTGTGCTTAATCCCTAATTTGGTAGAGGCTATCTCCCATTGAGCTTGAGGATCTGCAACTTGATCATCCTTTGTGAGGCTTAAAATAGCTTCTATTCTTCTGTAATATTCCATTTCTTCTGAGGAGGAGCTAAGATACTCACCTTTTTCATATTTTGTCTTATTTCCATATAAAAAGAACTGAAGACCAAGGTAGATTGAGTAGCAAGCAGGTGTTGTCCAAAAGTTGCCCGTAGCATATTTCTTGTCTGCACAATAATTAATAAAATTAGTCAAGTAAGAGGGCGTATAAGACTGTCCATATAAGTACCAAAATGAGTTTTTATTGTTCACTATGTCTTGATAATAGGTAATAACCTCTGGAACACATGATATAACTGTAAATCCTTTTTCCTGAAAAGGAATATGTAAGCCAAGACATATATCATAGGGATGCAAACAAACAGATATAGGATGGAATTTATCTGGTAATGCTTCCAGTTGGCTTGCGTACTCCTGAAAGTCTTGTATTGCTGGAGTACAAGGAGATGAATGATTAGGAAATGCAATTGTTCCCTGTCTTTCAACGTCTGATAATGATGTTTTAAAATCATCAGCTAAATAAAGGAAAGGTGCACCTAAAACATGAATAGTTTGGGGTGGAAGATGACGAGTTTTGATATTCATTTCCTTAACTTCATCATCCCACACCCAATAGTCAAATAAATATTCATCGGTCATTTCCCAAAGATCGTAGTATGCCGAACCTCCATGCTGGATCACTAAGGGCAAAGGCAATTCTTCGGAATAACCACAGTAGTTTCTGATGATGGCGGCGTGACCGTAATATTTATTTACACCTAACTTGCTGATTTCCATGTTGAACTCTTAACAATTAAAATTTACTATTGTGGTTTAACTTGATTGATTTGGATGTTTGAGGTAATCCCACGTTACAGGTGTACCCTTTTGAACATCCTGATTAACAGATTGCCCTAATAAAACATCATAATATTTTGGTGGCAATCCCAATCCAGGACGTACAGTTCTCAGATTGTCTGGTGTAAAGACATCTCCAGACTTCATGTCTTTTGCAACATACAAGGAACGCCTATACGCGAAAGAAGCCTTCTCAGCCTCAGTTCGTCCATAGTGGATCTTGCCTAAAGCTTGCCAAGCTCTTTCAGCTTCTATAACTAACTGAGACATTTCTTCAGGTTCCATAGAGAAAGTTGAATCTACACCTCCATCAGCACGCCTTAAGGTAAAGTGCTTTTCAATAACTGTAGCACCCAGGGTAACACTACCGACAGCAACGCCAATCCCCATTGTATGGTCAGACAGACCGACTTCCACGTTAAACAGTTCCCGCAGATGGGGAATGGTCAGAAGATTGCTGTTTTCTGGGGTGGCGGGATAGGTGCTGGTGCATTTTAGTAAAATTAGCTCTTGACATCCCGCTTCTCGACAGGCGCGGACTGTTTCATCTAGTTCGGCGACTGTTGCCATGCCGGTTGAAATAATCATCGGCTTGCTAGTGCTGGCAACTTTGCGGATGAGGGGGATATCGGTGTTCTCAAAGGAGGCAATTTTGTAGCAGGGGACGTTCAGGGATTCTAGGAAATCAACGGCGGTTTCGTCAAAGGGGGTGCTGAAGCTGATGATGCCGAGTTCTTGGCAGCGTTGGAAAATAGGTTCGTGCCACTCCCACGGGGTGTAGGCTTGTTGGTAGAGTTTGTGGAGTGAGTTGCCCTTCCAAAGCGAGTTGGGATCATTGATAAAAAACTCGCCTTCTTCTATATCGAGGGTCATGGTGTCGGCGGTGTAGGTCTGGAGTTTTAGGGCATGAACCCCGGCTTTAGCGGCTGCTTCAACAATTGCTAAGGCGCGATCGAGCGACTGGTTGTGGTTGCCAGACATCTCAGCAATGATAAAAGGTGAATGCTGGATCCCTATTTGATAATCTACAATCTGAATCATTCAAACCTCACTACTTTCTATAGGCACAGCATATACGGTGATTTGCCTTCCTAATTCTAAATCAGCCAAGGCAGCATAAAAAGCACGTAATTTGTCAAGCTTTCCATGTTTAACCAGGACTTGCTCAAAGCGAACACGTTTCTGATGGCATTCAGCACCTAACACTCCATTTCCTACATATACATCACCCCACAGTAGAAACATTTCTAGTGGAAAAGATGCTTCTATATGTACTACTTGATAACCACAGGATTGCAATAATGCTTTGAGCGAGGTTGGCGAAAAGTAGTTCAAGTGATTGGGTGGACATACCCACCACTCCTGCAAGCGGTGTTCGGCTTTTGCACTGGTTTGAAAGTCATTGAATTCATTAGGAACATCAATGACTAGAACCCCACCCTTTGCGAGGTAGTCAGACCGGATACGCTTGAGAGCCTCAGCAGGGTTTCTGAGATGTTCCAGTACATTCAGAAGGGTAACGATATCAAAGCGTTCATCAAATGCTTTGATATCATTGCCTTCTATTCCTCTTTGTACCATTTTGATTCCTTGACTCAATCCATACTCATAGCCCTCGCGAGAAGGTTCAATTCCATGTACAGACAGACCTCGATCGCGAAAGTAAAGTAGTGCTTGGCAGTAGCCGCATCCAATGTCCAAAAGTTTTTTCCCCAGCAAGGAGCCAAGAATATCGGAGCATTGGTCGTGAATAAATTGCCAGCGAAGATGAAAGAACTCTCTATCCTTCTGTTGAACAGAAAGGTCTGAATCGTTGAATTTGCTGTATTCACCGGAGTAAAACTCATCCAAGTAGAAACGCTCTACTTCAGCTTCAGTTGGCACGGGGTTGATACGTAAAAAACTGTACTCTGGATCTTGTATTAGCTGATATTTATTATTTGTTTCCATTGTTTCCTTCTTTATTTGCTAAATCCGAAAATAGTTAAGCGCAATATACATCTCAAAAATGTATTCATCGGGACATCTATTATAGCTAAGGAAGCCACTGGCATCGGCAATGTTCCATGAAAAACCTCCCGTCAAAAGTAGGAAAAGCAGGCGCGGATCGCAACGCACGATAAGTCTATTAGTTTCACAAAGTCCAACGTTTATATCTAAAGTATAAGGTGGCGATAGACTAACGCTAGCATATTTTTGTCGGTCGTAAGCAAAGAAGTATTGCCAGGGTATATCCAGACTATTTCGCGACAGATAGATTTCCAGTCGTTTATGTGCCAAAGTAAACAAATGTGGAAAAGAAATGCTGGGGTTAAGTTGGATTACCTCAAAGTTATGATGGGTATCTTTTGCTTTGCCATGAATAAATGCCTCGCGCTCAATTTCATCATCATAAAAATTGGCTGCAACTGCATCTTCTACACCAATTTCTGTTTCCAATGAGATTGTGTCACCTGGGAGTAACAACACTGGACGAAATTCATCTCCTGCCTGACGGTGGTCTGCTATGTAACGATACACTGAAGCAGCACTCCGAGGCCAAGCCATAAAATCATTGAGTAAAGCAGATTTACCTGCCAGCACATGACTGTTTGCAACGGAGCAGAATAGACGTGGTTTAAGTCTACGCAGGCAATCCAGCATTTCAGCGTGATAACGATTGCGAATCAGATCTGCCTTTTTTAACTTTTCTGTCTCAGTCAAATTATCATAGCAAGCAGGATAGCCCGATCCGCCTACAGGTGGCAGCAAAGCTAAATCGAATTGGTAACGGGACAGGTAGTCATCTAGTGCTGGATAGGGCGGATTATCGTTGGCAAAATAAACTGCCTTACCATCAAAGTGAATAATTAGTGAAGAATCAATTAGATGATTGAGAGCATGAGCAGGCTCGGCTTCTACTACTTCAAAAAATAAACCTGGTGTAACTTCCCATAACTGTCGCGGGCGTAATTTAATCACTTCTCCAAAAGAGAGATTATGATAATGCAGGAAATTTTCAACCAAGTTTGGATGACGATCCATCAATACGATTTTGGCACTGCGATCGAGATATAGTAATGTTTTCAGATCGCAATGATCCTCATGAATGTGTGAAATAAAAATATAATCTAAACGTCCGATTTCTTTAGCATTTATCACTGGTTGAGGAAACTGTAGCCATGCTCCATCATATGCAGGAGTACCAATCCAAGGATCGGTCAGAATCCGAACTCCTTGGTATTCAAACAGAAAACATGAATCAGCGATTAATGTAACTTTCATCAAATTACTCATAGGTTTGTCCAATATAGTCTTTTGCTCCTCGTATACCTAGATTTGCAATTACATCTAGGATAGAGAGATGACTGATAAACTCAGTCACCTTCTGTTGCGGGTAAGAAGTAGGATGAAAATTTTGGAAAATTAAGCATACTTCAGATAATTGTTCAAAATTATCGTTTAGCAAATATTCTTTCGCTCCTAATGGGGACAGATATTCATTACAACCTACCATACGACATAGTTCAACCAGTTTTTCGCTACGGGGTAAATCGACCTTATATTTACTGGAACGATATCTCACAGTCTCAATATCAAGAATTACGCAAATCTTCTCAATTATAGCGATGTTAACATCTGCTAGAGTAATCTGACTTCCGTATTCAATAATATCGATAATTTCACTTAAGTCTTTCAGGTAAGGACAGCGACCATAGGCATGTCTTATAGAATCAGAATGCTTTCTCCGCCAATTAGTTTGCTTTGAATCTAATAAAACTTCATATAATTGCTGTCCGAGAAACTTGCGGGTGACTGGAACAGTCAGCCAATGTGGCTTTTCTCCCAACAAAATTCGATTTCGATTATGCCAAGTGCCACGTTCATATTGAGCATCGTCTAAGTAATAGAAATAATCAACACTTGTAATTAGATTGAAATAGCCTGACCAGGGTAAATAAGTAGGTTGCATAATCGCGCATCTCATTCTATTGACTCCTTCTGTCGAGATTGAAATTTGTCACTAAAAATGGCCATGAGTAAAGCATTTTGATGGCAACCGTTGATCCAGTAATGATTTACTAGGCATCCTTCACGAGTAAATCCGCAGGACTCATAACACTTGACAGCAGGTATATTTGATTCCAAAACACGCAGGGAAAGTTTGTGAAGGTTCAAACGCTCAAAGCCATAGCTTAATATCGTATTGACAATTTCAGTACCCAATCCTTCTCCTCGATATTTGCGATCCCCAATGTATAACCCCACGTCTGCGGTGCGACCTATCCAGTCAATGAACATTAGTCTAGCAATACCAATGAATTGATGAGAATCCTGATAAAACACGCCAAATAATACTTGATTTCGATCTTTTTGATTGTCTTGTAGCCATTGCTTAACCGCCAAGTCACTTACTGGAAAAGGAGGTGCAATAACTAAATCATTAAGCTCAAAATCATTTTTCCATTTATATATAATTTCCAGATGCGTTTCCTTGATATCAGCTAAGTATAAATTTGCTCCTGATATTCCGATTGGTTGTTCGGGTAGGACAACCTGAATTTTATCTGTAGCTTTGACAGAAGTCATAATTTTTAGTTGTTTTCAAATAAAAAACTAGAGACTCGTTTTGTTCCTAATCCATCCACTAAAATTTGCCCTCTTTTTGCTATCGCTACCAACTTTTCTTTATTGTTGAGTAGTTGAGCGATCGCGCAGTGAAGTTTTGCTACATCAATAGATTGCATCGCTCCAGTATAAACAATCACTCCCAGTCTCTCAAGTTCCTGACAAGCCGAAACCTGATTTTTAGCCACAGTTATGACCAGCGTCGGTAAACCTAAACAACAGCGTTCCCAGGTCGTCGTTCCTCCTGCACCCAATCCTAAATCTGCCTGAGCCATCAGGTCAGCCAAATGCGAACGATGATAATGTAGCACCATACGCGATCGCCCCGCAACTTGTTGCTCCAATTCCGCCCGATGAGGGTTCGTCGCACCTACCACCACATCCACCGTCAGCGCTTCAAACTCAGGACTAGACAGCGCCACAATCGCCTTCCCGGTCATATTCTGGGAATCTGTGCCACCAAAAAACACCAACACCCGCCGAACCTCTCCCGTCCGAGGAGGCTGAAGCTGTCGATAGGTGGCATATTCAGGACGCAGCAGCGCGTAACGAGCACCCACCAGCAACCGGCAGCCCACCGGAACCAGCCCCCCATAGCGAGCTTCTCCCCCAGGACTCTCGTTTTGATCCAGCAACCCATCGCATTCGTGAGGACGGTTCGCCAAATCATCCATCGCAAACAGTCGAGCAACATGGGGGCGTAACTGCTGCTCCCAAGTGCGATCGAGTCCATAATGATCGACAATCAGCCAGTCTGGGCGCTGCCCTGCCAATGCTTGAAAGGTTTGAGCTGCATCGGTATTCTGAGAGACACCCAACCAAGCCGCATAATCTTCGCCCGAATTCCCCGCCGACTCTGGCGCAGGTAAAATCGTCACCGGAAACGCTGCGCCTGTGAGCAAGTGAATCAAATGCCCCGGGTGCTCGCGACAGATAAATTGCACCTCCGCCCCCTGGCGACGCAACTCCTCCGCCAGAGTCAGACAACGCACCAGATGCCCCGTCCCTATTTGCTCCGACGCATCAACTCGAATCACTAATTTCACAACAATATCTGCCTCCCTAAAACAACCTATTGAACTCCAACCAGCTCCCGCCAACGCATCAACGACCCAATTAATTCGTAGTACCCCAAATGGGGAGTAGACAGCCACTCTTTAGCATAGGTTTTGCTCGCCCATCGTTGATTGGTGAGCGATAAGATGTTTTAACTCATTTCAATTTAACCGCTTAAACCCACTATGACAGACCGGACCTCTCAGAAGAGTTTTAACATCTCGACCTGCCTCGCATTCTGCGATCGCACCAAACACCGGATCGAGAGCTTCAAAATAATTCTCTACAAGATCCGATTTATGCTCCGTACAAACATAGACACTGGTAGCTGCTAAATATCCCTTATTCAACATTTCTTGAGTAATCAATGTTTTATATTCCAACATCTTGGGACTGGGAAAAGTGAAGCAAATCAAAGCGGGTAAACCCGAAATTTGAATATTCAGATGATATTTCGTCGCGAGTTTGCGCCATCCTTCCTCAATGGTTTTTCCCGTCTCGGTAATTTTTTCCCAAGACCGAGTTTGCTCCATCACTTCCAGCGTCTTGAGTCCGGCGGTTGGTCCAATCCGCTCTGTCCAGAAGGTGCTGCTAATAAATGTACTTTGAGCTGCTTCCATGACCTCTCGCCGTCCAATCGTCGCCGTAATGCCATAGCCATTACCCAAAGCCTTGCCAAACATTGCCATGTCCGGCTCCACACCATAGAGCTTATGCAGACCTCCAAAGGTTTGACGAAAACCTGAAGTACATTCGTCAAAAATCAGAATTATTCCTCGATCGCTGGCAAGATTTCTGACCTTCTCCAAAAAGCCGTTCTGTGGTTCTTCGCTGCGACGCACCTCCATTTTAATCACGCCAATGTCGTGAGCTTGAACCAATGCCTCTAGCTCATCAAAGCGATTGTAAGTAAATGGATAAATCGTATCTCGCAGGGCATCAGGAACGCCATTTGGCTCTAATCCAGGTAGCAAATGCCCCGCCAAATTACTTTCGCCACCCAAGTTGGCAGCTAAATACCAATCATGCCAGCCATGATAGCCACAGATGGCGACTTTTTCTCGACCCGAAGCTGCACGAGCAATCCGAATCGAGATCGCATTTGCCTCGCCACCGCTACGGGCAAACCGCACCATATCGGCCCAAGGGTGCAACTCCACCAGGCGCTCGGCTAAATAAACTTCCTCTGGACAGTTCAGTGTAGACATATTGCCTGAAGCAACCGTCTGGCGTACTGCTTCATCTACCTCTGGGTGTCCGTAACCCAAGATGTTCGTCCCGATACCCATGATGGACATATCAATATACTCTCGCCCATCAAGATCCCAAACATGGCAGCCTTTTGCCTTGCTGAAATAGGCAGGCCACTGTTCCGGTAAAAACATCTCTGCCCGCTTGGATAACAGCATATTTCCCCCTGGAATCACTCGCTTGGCTCGTTTCCACAGCTTTTGGCCCTTGCCAAGGGTTGCTCCTTCATTGCGGCTCAAATGATGATTGGCGGTAAAGTATTCGGGGCGATCGTGTTGCAAAGCTAGGACTTCCAACCAACTAAAATTACGGCGAGGCGCGAAATGCTTAAAGACATTCTCAATTACCTCAAAATCTTCTGCCTCATCAACTGTCCAGCGTTTGCCAGAGAGGTTTTCTGTATGAGCAATATCGAGTATTTGAAACTTTCCTGACTCTAGAATGTAAGTTGTAACGTGTTCTCGTTCGCGAGCCTGACGAGCTTCTTGCCAAGCTCGTGTCAAAGCCTTAAAGGTAAAAACCTCTACATCTAAACCATCAGGGTATGTAGGCGGAGTGACATTGCTGAGATAGTCTGCGTTGGATTTTTGGAATGTTGCGATCGCCCGATCTACAACTTCAGCATCGACAAGCGGACAATCTCCGGTAATGCGAACTACAGTGTCGGCTTTATAGACACTAGCAGCTTGATAGTAGCGATCGAGTACATCATCTTCGCTGCCTTGATAAACCTCATAACCCAAGCCTTGAACACGATCTACCAAAGCCTGATTGCGGACATCTTGGGACGTTGCCAAAATGATACCATCAAGTAACTTAGACTGTGAGAGGCGATCAAGTAGCAGTTCAATCATAGGTACTCCCAAAATCGGGCGCATCACCTTATTAGGAAAGCGAGTAGATCCCATTCGAGCTTGAACTATCCCTAGAATTGTCATTTCAACTTCCACCGCGAAGGGTTAATTAAATCTGGATCGTCACAGCACATATCGTCAGGTGGCTCTGACCCTTCTCCCGCCGTCGCGATCAAAATTTCTTGGAGTTGCGACAGGCGATCTACACCAACAACCACACGATCAATATCTGTTGAAAGAACGCAAGCTAGACAAGCCTGCAAGGGGGTTGAGCCACTGTCAATTAGCCATTGTTTCCACTGTTCCCAAAGAGGTTGCCAACGCTCAAAGTATGGTGGTCGAGCCGATGAATTCATCAGCAGCAAGCCTTGTAAGAAGATTGAGCGAACATGAACCTCAACTCCAGCCTCCTTGAGACGAGATAGCCACCCCGATCGATCTAAACTGCGATCTAAAACATTAAACGGAGCTTGTACCAAGTCGAACGGGAAAGGAGAAAATAAAGCTTCTAGCTCACTGTGATGGTAGATAGATATGCCGATTTTATCAACCAATCCTTTTTCTTTAAGCAAGTTCATAGCCTTATAAAGCTTTCCTCCTTCAGGACTTAGCAATTGATCGGGACGGTGTAGTAATAAACCATGTAATCGAGGAATTTTAAGTCGCTCAAGAGAGCCTTCCACTGATTCCAGTACCCAATCTGATACATCATTAAGTTCGGCTGGGAATTCAGAAAGCTTAGAAACAACTCGGAAAGAGTCTACGCCTATTTTACCCAGATTCTGCTCGCTCTCGCCGTAGGCGATTGCTGTATCTAGCGTATCAATCCCATTAGCCCGAGCACAATCTAGAATAGTCGTAGCGGTTTCTATACTCACTTGTCCTTGCTGATTAGCCACCCCATACGGAAGACCGAATTGAACAGTCCCCAATGCTAGACGCTTCATTTATATCGACCCAATTTAGCTGATTTTTACTTTTTCTCCCGAAAATACCGTCCGTAAGTATCCTTACAAAGCACTACAGTGACCCATTGCAGATCGTATGGATCGCTGATATCCCCTGAAGAAAGCCCCTCGAATTTCGACGATTGACGCCATATTAGTTGGTACGTTCCCAATGCCCTAAAAATTTCAGCATAGTCCTGCTTATAGGTAAACAGCCCTTCATAGTGTTTGTATGGATTTGCTCGCAAGGAGGGTGAATCGAAATCACTAATTACCAGCAGCCCACCATCTTTCAATGCAGCATCTACATTGGCAATAGCCTGAGTCAGTAGGTTACGATCTACCACGCAAAATACCCCCGACACAATCACAGCATCCGAGCCGCTCCAGGGCATTCCTTCTCTTTGTGAAATAGTGCCTTGTGCAAATTCCAACTCAGGAAATGTCTGTTTTCCAGCGGCAATCGCCTCTGCTGAGGGTTCTACAACCCGAACAATCCAATCAGGGTGATCTCGTAGGAAACCTGCTGACACACTGCCTGTCGCACCGCCAATATCTAGCAAACAACCTTCAGACGGAAGTTTGACACAATTCAGTGCTTCTAAAACCCTATGATTAGAAGGAGCTGGTTGCACAACCGAGGGATTGCGGTTAAACCAAGCATCTGCCTCTTGCTCAAGAAAAACTTTCTCTTGATCTATTTTCTCTAACGGATCGAAGGTGTGCATATCAATTTTACTTGCGATTAATATTTAACAGATATCACGTCTTGGAGTATTTTAACCACCTTGTCCTGACTAACCTCAGTCAATCCAGGATACAGTGGCAGACTTATTGCCTCCCGATAGTAATGTTCCGCTTTGGGAAAATCTCCCCACCGAAAACCAAGACTTTGATAATAAGGGTGAGTATGCACTGGAATATAGTGCAAATTCACTCCAATTCCGGCTTGGCGAAGTCCCTCAAAAATTTGACGATGACTTTTATCTATTTTATCAAGATTGAGGCGAATCACATACAGATGCCAGCTAGGGTATGTATCTGGATGTTGGCAAGGCAAGGTTAAAGGTAAATCTTGCAGTAGTTGATTATAGCGTTGAACTAGAAAATCACGACGTTTGACAAATTCATCTAGTCTCTGCATCTGACTAACACCTAATGCAGCTTGAATGTCAGTCATCCGATAGTGATAGCCTAACTCTATCTGTTCATAATACCAAGGGCCATGAGATGAACTTTCCATCAAGTCTATATTACGGGTAATGCCATGAGTCCGCAGCCTAATCAGTTTCTGATATAAGTCTTCGCGATTCGTCAGCACCATTCCACCTTCACCCGTTGTAATAATCTTCACTGGATGAAAGCTAAAAACAACCATATCAGAATATTGACAGCAGCCAATGGGTTGCTCCTGATATCGTCCACCTATACTATGGGCCGCATCTTCAATAATGTGAAAACCATATCGCTTTGATAAGCCGTAAATACGCTCCATTTCACAGGAGTGTCCGGCAAAATGTACAGGTATAACGAGTGTTGGTAAAGTTCCCTCCTGGTCAGCAATAGTTAATTTATGTTCTAATTCATTAACACTTAAATTATATGTGTGTGGATCGATATCCACAAAATCTACCCCGGCCTCACAGTACAAGCCACAATTAGCGGAAGCCACGAAAGTATTAGGTGATGTCCAAAGAATATCACCTTGACCGAGACCTAATCCTAAACAAGCAAGATGCAAGCCTGCTGTCGCACTGGAAACTGCAACTGCATATTTAGCTCCGCAATAAGTAGCAACAGCTTCTTCAAATCTTTCAATAGTTGGTCCTTGAGTTAACCAATCAGAACGTAGCACCTCAACAACGGCATCTATGTCTTGCTGAGAAATATCTTGTCGTGCGTAAGAAATATAAGATGTCATTGGTTAATTTGTTCACTCCTAGTTAGAACTTCTGCGATAGACATAGAGTCAATGGATTTTGAATTCCAGCAAATATAGAGTTCAATACCTATCTAAATTTCCAAGCAATAATATTTGTGCTATTTAAAGGATTTAATCCTACGACATCAGGGCGAAATTCTATTACCTCTATATCATCTCTCCACTGTTCACACAAAAGACTAACCAAGTCCATATTGTAGTTATTGAGTTCAACATACCTATTCCTGAGAAGTCCCACCAAAGAGCTTCTGTCTGACAAAAATGTTGGCTCAAAATGGACTACCATGTCGATGTTGTGTCTGTTTTCTAAAAGACCTTGAATCATTGTTTCAGCACTAGGCAGTTGTTCAACACTATGGCAGGTTAAGACAAGACTTCCTTTTTTGATAATTTTATAATCATCCAAGTTGTAATAATTAAATTCATTAATTTCTAATCCTAATTGAGTGCCTATTTTTACTGCATTTTTAGAGTATTCTCCGCCGTATACTTCAGCACAAAAGTTTTTCAGATAAGAGAAATTTTGACCGTAGCCACATCCTAATTCGCATATCCTATGCGGATTATAAGATTGAGTGATCTGAGAAATAATAGATTGATAAATTGTTGAAGCCATATTAATGTCTGTCTCAAACAATTCCTCCTCAATCGAAAAAATAAATTTATTTTTTTGAGTAATTTTTTCGCCTTCCATTTGCTTTTTTATATAATCTTCAACATTGGTCAGATTGCATGACAACAACCTGCCATATTTATCTTGATTATATTCTCTTTCAATTTGCGAAATATCCCTAGTTATCGACCATTTTTCTAATCCTAGCAATCTTTTACTCCAAGGATTTTCTAATGACAAATACTGATTCCAGCTAACTTTTTTCATTGTTTTTCTCACATCATGACTTCGTTATTTTAGCATCTCTCTAAGTTGTTCATGCGTCAACCATTCTGTATTTCTATCAGAACTATACTGAAACGATTCGGGGACTGCCCTCCCTTTTTCTCCTAAAACATTGTAAGTATAGTCAACGGCATGATTAAACTCAATAGCAGGTTTAATGACAAAATGATTTAAAAATTCAAAAGTTAAGTGGTAATCATCACCTGGGCACATCACTTCATGTAACTTTTCTCCCGGTCTAATTCCGACAATTTTTGTCGGAATTCCTGGTGCTAATGCGTCGGCTAAATCAGTAATTTTCATTGATGGGATTTTGGGTACAAATATCTCACCGCCTTGCATTCTTTCAAAACTTTCAAGGACAAAATCGACTCCCTGTTGGAGGGTAATCCAAAAACGAGTCATCCGAATATCTGTGATTGGTAATTCAGTTGCATTCTCCCGAATCAGTTTTTGAAAGAATGGAACGACTGAACCTCTGGAACCAACCACATTACCATATCGCACAACTGCAAAACGAGTTCTCAACGTACCGACAATGTTATTCGCTGCTACAAAAAGTTTATCAGATGCCAGCTTGGTAGCTCCATAAAGATTTATAGGGTTGGCTGCTTTATCGGTAGACAGTGCAATCACTTTTTCTACTTCATGTTCTAGAGCTGCATCAATAACATTACTTGCACCATGAATGTTTGTTTTAATACATTCCATAGGATTGTACTCAGCAGCCGGAACTTGCTTGAGGGCTGCGGCATGAATGACATAATGCACTCCCCGCATGGCTAAACTTAATCGATCGCGATCTCTTACATCGCCTATAAAGTAACGCATCGCGGGTGAGGTAAATTCCTGAGCCATCTCAAACTGCTTGAGTTCATCCCGTGAGTACACAATGATTTTTTTAGGTTGATACTGACTCAGAATGGTTTTGACACATTGTTTTCCAAATGAACCTGTACCTCCCGTAATCAAAATTGTTTTATCGTTAAACATTTAACTCCTTGTTTACTTTTCAGAAAATATGTTAATTAACCAAGTCAATTAGTGCGTTGGGACTCTTCAATTAAACCCAAGAGACGAGTAGCCTCTACAAAACACCGCAGATCATAGAGTTTGTGCACAGGGTATAACAATACCAGAACATCACAAGCTTAGCAAGACTCAGAGAAATCTTGATTGAAAGCGGTGCGGTAGCGAAATCTTGCCCTTGACTCCTACCTCAACACTATCCAGCCCTTGATCTGTGGTGATTCTGTGACAAAAGCAAGTAATATAGACAAGCGAGTGCTGCGAAGCATCGCAGCCTACAGAGTGGTGATGGTGTGGCAAAAGCAGGTAACTCTGTCAAGATGCGATCGACCTCAGCGAGATCTGGTACGCTCGCTCTTGTCAAAAAAATTTCTGTATTTTTTTTGACAAGAGTGTGCAAAAATCAGGTAATGTGAACAAACGAGTGCTGCAAAGGGCGTTAATACCTTACATTAATATTTACATTGATAACTTATTTTTGTAGTTACAAAAAAAGCAACCCCAGATTAAAGGATGAGATGGCTGTGAGTGAATTGTGTAAGGGAAAACAACTGGAAGAGGAAGGCAAGCTGGAAGAAGCTATAGCCTTTTACCGTCAGGAATTGGTGCTCAATAGTAACAATTCCTGGGCATACCACCGAATGGGAGAAGTGCTAACCAAACTGGGTCACTTCCATGAAGCAGTTACGGCTTACCGCCATGCAATAGAACTCAAACCTGATTTTTCTTGGAGTTATCACCACTTAGGGGATGCCCTAGCTCAACAACAACAGTGGGAAGAATCTGCTACAGCCTTCAGCGAAGCGATTGAACTCAATCCCGAACATTATGGTAGCTACGTGGGCCTAGGCAAGAGTTTAGCAAAAATGGGTCAACTAGATGAGGCAATCGCCACTTACCTCAGTGCAAAAGCACTCAACCCGGATGCAGATTGGATTAACTTCTCCCTAGCGGAAGTCGTAGAACAGAAAAAACAATCAGATTTAGTTTTGGCAATTGCTAATCGCCAACGGGAGATCGAACTAGATCCAGACAATTTGCAAGTTTACTATAATTTGTTAGAAATTCAACCAAACAACTGTCATGTGTGGTTGCAGTTAGCTGATATCTTGGCCAATCAATGTAGGTTAGAAGAGGCGATAGTCGTTTACCGTCAAGTCCTGCAACTGCTCGATCCGGGGAACCAAACTAACTCTAATTTAAACATCAAGGGGGGGCAAAAATCTGGGATCGCTCATTTGACATAACCCAATTTAGGTGTATCAGGCGGAATCCCGTCCTTCATTTTCCGATAATCCCGATCGCCACTAATCACACCTTCGTTAGTATAAGCGATCCACTGACCCCGATATTTTTTCAATTCACGACGATTAGCTTTGTACCACTCCTTAGCTGTCGCATATTCTGCTGCCATATTTTCACCTCATAATTTTCCCTCAAATCATCCTCGCCTCCACCATCATCCGCACTACATCGGGCATCTTATACTTCGCCTCCCATCCCAACTTTTGCTTAGCCTTAGCCGGATTTCCCCTCCCTACAGCAATCTCCGTCGGTCTGTAGAGACTCGCATCAGTTACCAAATGTTCCCGCCAATCCAAACCCGCAGCAACAAACGCTGTCTGCACAAATTCCTCCAAAGGATAACTTACACCAGTAGCAATTACATAATCATCTGGTTCTTCCTGCTGCAACATCAAATACATCGCCTCCACATATTCCGGTGCCCAGCCCCAGTCCCGCTGCACTGAAATATTTCCCAAATGCAGTTTTTCGGAACTACCCGCAGCAATTCGGCACACAACAGATACAATCTTTTGGGTGACGAACCTCTCCGGGCGCAGTGGCGACTCGTGATTGAACAAAATACCAGAACACGCAAACAAATTGTACGCTTCCCGATAATTCGCTACTTCCCAAAATGCTGCGGCTTTTGCCACTGCGTAAGGACTTCTGGGGCGAAAGGGGGTATTTTCATCGGCAGGATTGCCTCCGGTATCCCCAAAACATTCGCTAGAACTGGCATTGTAAAGTTTAATTTTGCCACCGGTAAACCGAATTGCTTCTAACAGATTTAATGTACCTGTGGCAATACTTTCGAGGGTTTCTACCGGTTGTTCAAAAGACAGAGCGACGGAACTTTGACCCGCTAGATTGTACACTTCGTCGGGTGCAATTTTTGCTAATACTTGCAAGACGCTGCGAAAATCGTTGAGAGACATGGATTCTAGTTTTACTCTGTCCCGGATTCCCAAACGGGCAAGGTTTCCGAAACTAGACATTTGGGCGTCCCTGGAGGTACCACAAACTTCATAACCTCGATCGAGCAACAGTTTAGCTAAATAAGCTCCATCTTGACCTGATATACCACAAATTAGCGCTTTTTTCATATAAATTTTTACAACCAAACTCTAGCTTAGTGGTTGCTATTTTTCCCGTTATTTAACTTTTACCGTCAGAATTTTTATTATTTTTAATATTTGGGATTTTTCGAGGAGTTACCAGAGAAGACCGGGCGGTTGAAACCGCGTCTATACAGACAAAACCCACCTCCGTGGGTTGAAGACGTGGCACTTACAATTCGGTTATTTTTCCGTCGGCGTCCGGCGGACATCGTTTGTGTAGTGTAGACGCGGTTTCAACCGTACGTCCGATTTACAAACAAATTTCAGGACTTACGCCGGAGGACTAAAGAAACCGGGTTTTTTACCGATATTAAGGGTTTGAACCAAATATTTGGGTGAAAAAACCCGGTTTCTGGCTACCCGTGCGTAAGTCCTGAAATCTCGCTTATAGCCGAGACCAGATCCCCCTAAATCCCCCTTAAAAAGGAGACTTTGAGAAGACTCTTGTCCCCCCTTTTTTAGAGAAGGCTCATGTCCCCCCCTTTTTTAGGGGGGTTAGGGGGGATCTGGGCTATAGCATCAAACAGTAGACCAATATTGCTTTATTCGTTATTTTTACCTTTTGCCTACTGACCAATGCCTTCTTCAGATACTAGCCTTCCCACCGTTGGGCGACCAATTCAGCCAAGTCAACCACCCGCTGGCTGTAGCCCCACTCGTTGTCGTACCAAGCCAACACCTTTACCATATCGCCGTCCATGACGAGGGTCAAGCTGGAATCCAGGATGGAAGAAGAATCGTTTCCGCGATAGTCGCAAGAAACCAGAGGCAAATCGTTGTACTCCAAAATCCCCTTCATCGGGCCTTCGGCTGCTTCTTTGAAAACTTGATTTACTTGCTCGGTAAAAGTCTTTTTCTCTACCTGAGCCACAAAATCAACGACCGACACATTAGGAGTCGGAACCCGCATGGCGATGCCATTTAACTTACCCTTCAATTCTGGAATCACCAAAGCCACAGCTTGAGCAGCACCAGTAGAAGTAGGCACAATATTCATCGCAGCAGCCCGCGCCCGTCGCAAATCCCGGTGGCTGGCATCCAGCAAGCGCTGGTCGCCAGTATAGCTGTGGGTAGTGGTCATCATGCCTTTGACGATGCCAAAATTTTCGTGAAGCACTTTCAGTACGGGAGCTAGACAGTTAGTAGTACAGCTAGCATTGCTGATGACAGTGTAGTCACTGTGCTTGTAGTTGTGGTGGTTGACTCCCATCACATAGGTGCCAACTTCTGGCCCCTTACCGGGAGCAGTAATTAGCACTTTTTTAGCGCCGGCAGTGATATGCTTCGAGGCACCAGCTTGGTCAACGAAGACGCCGGTTGCTTCAATAATCAGATCAATACCCCAATCTTTCCAAGGCAGGTTGAGCGGATTGCGATCGCTCACGCATTTAACTGTCTTGCCATTGAGAATAATCGAATTTTCATCCGTACTGATGTCCACACCCTTCAACGTTCCCATCATGGAATCGTATCTCAGCAAGTGAGCATTAGTTTTCGGATCGGAAGTGTCATTAATTGCTACCAGCTCAAGCTGGCTATTTTCTCGGCCCAGCAAGCAGCGCGTAAAACTGCGCCCAATACGTCCAAAACCATTGATCGCGACTCTAATCACCTAGTACCTCCTAATGATGGCAGCCCTTAACTCAGGCTGAATTTTTGGAAAAATTTAATAATTGACTTCTGACACCAGATCATATCGCAAAGGCTGATCCTTTCTAACTTTTCGTCTGTATCGAAAAAATCTGAAATTTTTGAGAAGGCAGAAATCCGAAGGCTCAAGGCATTCAGCTTTCGGCTGCTGGTTACTGGTAAAGCTGATGGGCCGCAATATAACTCCCGACAACTTCCGGTACTAAGTCGCCCAGGTCATGATTTTGGGCCCAGCAGCGGCGGATGTGGCTCGACGAAATCTCGATCGCGCGCATGGACAGCACCTCCCAACAAATTTCCACATCTAGCAGAGCCATCTGTTCGGCAACTTTGCAGCAAACAGCATTTGTCTCAACCTGCATCCTGTCCCCGGCATCAATGGACACATCGCTCAAACTATCGCCCCACTCAGATGCTGCCCCTATGTCCCCGCTTTCTGCTGTCTGCGGATCTACCTGACTCGGACGCGGGCCCACCAACCAGTGGCACAACCGCCCGATTTCGGCCGATCGGTGCCATTTGGGAAGAGTTCTGAAAGCATCGCTGCCAATAATCCAGTGCAGCCGATCGCCTGGATACATTTTTTGCAAATACAGCAAAGTGTCGATCGCAAAAGAACTGCCCGAGGGATTTGCCTCCAACGGAGCTAGTAGGAAGTCTGGGCGATCGCCGAGCGCCAGAGCGAGCATGGATCGCCGCCGCTCAAAACTTGCCAAATCCGATCGCCACTTGTGAGGAGGAGCGCGATCGGGTACCCAAATCACTCGATCGAGATTAAATTGACTCGCAGCCGCCTGGGCTACCAACAAGTGACCCCAGTGCACCGGGTCAAAAGTACCCCCAAAAATCGCTATTTTCCCCATAATTCCCAAAAATTAGGATTAATTAGGATTAATACAGACAGACATCGCCCAAATTTCATGTTTGTGCGCTTTTACCACTAAGCTCAGTCACTGTTTGACGGTTGCGATCGAATGTATATTTTGTATATAACTTATTCTCAAATAGGTGAGGTATGACTGTGATTTAAATTGTTGGGCTGTACCTTGATGTAATTTATAAAAGAGCGTAAGAGGGCTGAAGCCCAACAACGTACCTTTATTAAGTGAGAAAATGTATACAAATATGTGAGAAGCTACTGTGGTGGCGATCGAGTCAATCTCTGATTTTCAGGAAAAAATGACCGTACCCGCAGATAAATAACTAGAAAATGAGCGAACTTTTGTGATACGTGGTAGTGTTTGTAAATCCTGATGGGTTTTACCCTCAATCTTCGTACAAAGGTTGTGGGGCTTTTGCTGCCGTATCCCAGCACAGCAGGCGGGTAGAAAGAGAAAGAATGCAGGAGATATGCAACCGCCCACAATTAGTCAGTTAGCCCCGACCCCAGACCCCATTCTCTCTGACCTGCAATTTTCGAGCTGTGACTGTTCCGGAAAACTACTCGGTACTAAGTCATATAGGATACAAGACAAACATCTCTACAAGTCCCACAATTCTAGGGACGCGCAGAGAATTTTGTACAAAATCTCTAGCGAACTGTATCCTGAAAAAACAATTCTTGATATGATATCGCGTGTTATTGGCGTGGTGTGGTGTGTGAGGAGCGAAGATGCCGAGTTCTGTTGATTTCAGCGGGAGACCATTTCATTTCATCGGCATTGGTGGAATTGGGATGTCAGCCCTTGCCTACATTCTAGCGAAACGCAAGTTGCCTGTGTACGGCTCCGATATTAAATCGAGTCACATAACCGAGCGCTTGCAAGAAATGGGAGCTCACATTTTTTGGCGTCAAGACGCCAGCAATTTTGAAATATTTCAAACGGCCCTCAACGGTAGCAGTCCCGATCGCGGGGCAGCCGAAAAGGCCGTATCCTCGGCAGTCGCTGGCACGGTAGGGACTTCCGTGGCGACAGCCGAATCTCTCAAATTGAACGGCAAGGGTTCTGGCCCCCAAGCAATTGTGGGATTGCCTCAAGTAGTATGTTCGACGGCAATTCACCCGGCAAATGCCGAATATCGAGCTGCCCTAGATTTGGAATGTCCGATTTTTCATCGATCGGATGTGTTGGCAGCGTTAATTCAAGATTACCAAAGCATAGCCGTAGCAGGGACTCACGGCAAAACTACCACTAGCAGCTTAATCGGCTTTATGCTGATGGCTGCGGGTCTGGATCCGACGATCGTGGTAGGAGGCGAGGTAAATGCTTGGGAAGGGAATGCCCGTTTAGGGGAAGGCCCCTACTTGGTCGCCGAGGCTGATGAATCCGACGGTTCCCTCGTCAAGCTCGCAGCCAAAATTGGCATAGTGACGAATGTGGAACTGGATCATCCAGACCATTACGATACCCTCGAACAGGTAATAGACACATTTAAAGTGTTTGCCCAAAACTGTCAAACGTTGGTGGGCTGCATAGACGACCAAATCGTCAAAGACTCCCTTGCACC
The DNA here is from genome assembly GCF_020738035.1 of Microcoleus sp. PH2017_28_MFU_U_A. Classification (NCBI taxonomy): domain Bacteria; kingdom Bacillati; phylum Cyanobacteriota; class Cyanophyceae; order Oscillatoriales; family Microcoleaceae; genus Microcoleus; species Microcoleus sp. PH2017_28_MFU_U_A. Next base: position 152,123 of record NZ_JAEQCX010000044.1, on the reverse strand, counting down.
GAATGTCAGCTACAGCTTGAATCCGGACAGCGGTGCTGACTACACGGTTTCCGATGTGGAATACGGCGCCGCCAGCACCAAGGCTGGCATTTGGGAGCGAGGAGCTTTCCTGGGGGAAATGGAGTTGAAGTTGTTGGGCAAACACAATCTTAGCAATTCACTAGCAGCCGTAGCAGTTGGTCGATTGTTGGGGTTGGAGTTTTCGGCGATCGCTTCATCGATTGCTGGCTTTGAAGGCGCTCGCCGCCGTTTTGAAGTGCGGGGTTTTCACAATGACATCCTGTTTGTGGACGACTACGCCCACCATCCCAGCGAAATTCGCGTTACCTTGGCCGCTGCTCGCTTACGCATCGAAGGTAACGAAAAGAATTCCAAATCCCGAAGAGTAGTTGCTATTTTTCAACCGCACCGTTACAGCCGAACTCTGACATTTTTGCCAGAATTTGCTCAATCTTTTGGGGATGCAGATTTGGTTGTCGCTTGCGATATTTATAGTGCTGGGGAACCGAATTTAGGAGAGATTAGCGGGCAGCAGGTTGCTGATTTGATTGCTAAAGAAGGCCGAGAGGTTGAGTTTCAATCTTCTCTGGAGTCGGTAAGTAAGTTTTTAACCGAAAATCTGCAACCGGGGGATTTGGCTCTGTTTTTGGGTGCTGGCAATCTGAATCAGATTATTCCAGAGGTGATGGCTTTTTATCAACAAGCCGATCGCCCGGATTAGCTCTCGCCCGCCCCAAGTCGATCGACATGATGGCGGTGCAGGTTGTACCGACACTGCTGTCTGGCGACTCTCTCAAAACAGTCGCATAAGTTACGCAAACAGAATTTGCTACCACCTCTTCAAGCGAATGTATTTTTAAGGATTTTCAAGATGGTGACTATATCGAATGACTCCTGTGTGAAGGAAAATCGGCGAGTGTATTCTCCTATTTCTTTGCGGGGAACTGACTGTAAAATTAATTCTCAAGTTTCTTTGGCGGGTCTGACTTCTTTCCGAGTCGGCGGCCCGGCTGAGTGGTACGTCGCTCCCCGCAGTCTGGAGGCTTTGCAAGCGAGTTTTGCCTGGGCGCACGATGAAGGGATACCGGTGACTCTCCTAGGCGCGGGTTCTAATTTGTTGGTGAGCGATCGGGGTTTGTCCGGTTTGGTCGTCGCCACTCGCTACCTGAAACAGGTAAACTTTAATGCAGAAACAGGTCAAGTTACAGCCGGGGCGGGGGAGTCAATCCCCCGCCTCGCTTGGTTGGCGGCTAAGCGGGGCTGGAAAGGCCTGGAATGGGCAGTTGGCATACCGGGCACTGTGGGAGGCGCTGTGGTGATGAATGCAGGCGCTCACAGGGGCTGTGCTGCTGATATTCTAGTCAACGCTCGCCTGCTATCCCCTAATGGTAAGGTGGAAATTCTCACACCAGAAGCTTTGGGCTATCGTTACCGGACTTCAGTGTTGCAAGGGGGCGATCGACTGGTAACAGAAGCGACTTTCCAGTTGCAGCCGGGATTCGATCGATCGCAAGTCATGGCAGAAACTAATAACAATTTCAGCCAGCGGCGGACGAGTCAACCCTACCACCTGCCTAGCTGCGGCTCTGTTTTCCGCAACCCCAGCCCCAAGGCAGCAGGCTGGTTAATCGAACAAGCGGGACTGAAGGGATACCAGATCGGTGGCGCGCAAGTAGCTCAGCGCCATGCTAATTTTATTCTTAACTGCGGGTCAGCAACGGCCAATGATATTTTTCAAGTGATCCGCCACGTTCAACAGCAAGTCGAGCAGCGGTGGTCGCTGTTGTTGGAGCCAGAAGTTAGAATACTGGGAGAGTTCCCCTTCTAAGGCATGATTGAAGTAATACGGAAACGGCAGACTGCCAGCGCACACATCATCACAAAGTAGTTATGACAAAATCAGGACAAGGATTTGGCTTCGGCCTGGGCAAAATGAAAGAACTGACTGAAGCTTTCAAAAAAGCTCAGCAGGTTCAAGAAGGAGCTAAAAAGCTCCAAGAAGAGTTGGATGTAATGGAAATTGAGGGAACTGCCGGCGGCGGCTTGGTTAAAGTTTTTCTCAGCGGCAACCAAGAACCCCGCCGCGTCGAAATTTCGCCGGATGCGATCGGTGAAGGTGCTGATGTGGTTTCTGAACTCGTCACGGTGGCGATGCAGGATGCCTACACTAAGTCTACGGCAACGATGCGGGAGAAAATGGAAGAACTGACCGGCGGACTGAATCTCCCTGGGTTCGGCTAGTCATTAGTCATCAGTCATTAGTCATCAGTCATTAGTCATTAGTTGACTGTTGACTAATGTTATTGGTTATTGGTTATTAGCAGCCCCAAGCGAGCAACAAATGACTAATGACTAATAACGTTCGCGAGCGGGGACAGCGCTAATGACTAATGACTAATAACTAATAACTAATAACTAATGACTAATAACTAATGACTAAATTATTGTTTGTCTGCCTCGGAAATATCTGCCGATCGCCCTCAGCAGAAAATATTATGAATCACTTAATTAAACAAGCTGGTTTGAGCGATCGCATCACCTGCGATTCAGCCGGAACTGGCGGGTATCACATTGGCAGCCCCCCTGACAACCGCATGGCGTTGGCGGCGAGGAAGCGCAAGATTGAATTGTTAGGCGAAGCCCGCCAATTTAACAGGAAAGATTTTGAAAATTTTGATTTGATTTTGGCGATGGATCGCGACAATTATCGCAATATTCTTGCTGTTGATACTGCGGGAAAATATAAAGATAAAGTGCGCTTGATGTGCGATTTTTGCCGATCGCACGACTTGAAGGAAGTTCCCGATCCTTACTACGGTGGGCCGGAGGGATTCGATCGGGTAATTGATTTACTGCTGGACGCTTCGGAGGGTTTGTTGGAATACGTTATCAGTCAGGAACAATTAACAATTAACAATTACCAATTACCAATTACCAATTAACAATTACCAATTATAGCATTTCGATCTCCCCTATGAGGTACGCACTGGGCTCCGTGGGCACGCAGGCATACCTCACTACGCTTGAGAACCGCCATACCAGAAAGAATTGGTTGAAAGCCCCAAGCTTTTTCGGGAGAAATTAAAATCAGACTATTCATTACTCAAATCCTCTTCCTTCTAGGTAGAGGTCGCTGTCAATTGTCAACTGTCAACTGTCAACTGAACAATTACCAATTACCGACCAAATGGTGTTCCATCGCAAAGCGAACCAGTTCTGCCCGGTTGTTGCTTTCAGTTTTTCTGAACAAGCTGCTGACGTGCTTTTCGATGGTGCGAGGACTGAGGTGGAGCCGATCGCCGATTTGAATATTAGAAAGACCTTCTGTCAGCAAATCTAGCACTTCCTGCTCTCGTTGCGTCAAATTCGGAGCATCGCCACTGCCATATACCCGCGCGAACGAGCTATCCCGTAAAGAATCGCGCGTTTCTGGTTTTTGAGTTAAAAAATCAGTTTGAGGCTGGTCATTGGCGATGATACCTGTCGCTGTTGGCATCTGTTCGGGTTCGGGGGAACGAGACGGTGCCTGAGCAATTAGAGCGTAGCGATCGAGCAAAGAGCGAATTACCGCGCCCAATTCCGGGAGTTCAAAAGGCTTAGCCAGAAAATTGTCGCACCCCATCTGATAGCCGCGAATCCGTTCCTGCGTACTCGTCCGTTCCGTCAAAAAAATCACCGGTAGCAATCGGAAGGCGGGACGAGTCCGAACTCGACGCACGAATTCGTAGCCATCCATCTCGGGCATTGTAATGTCGGTAACAATCAAATGTGGCTGAAATTCCTCTACCAAGCCTAAAGCATCTTTGCCGTTCTCAGCAGCGATTACAGAGTATCCCGTAATTTCCAGATAATCGGTAATCGACAAGCGCGTCGCGAAATCGTCGTCAGCAACCAGAATCGTCAAGGGCATGGGCGGACATTAAAAATTAAACATTAAAAATTAAAAGTGATTAATTTCACTTTTAATTTTTAATTCTACTGTTTAATTCTGTTGTTGACACTCCCCGAATATCAAGGTACCGGGATTCTTAAGACATTTCTGTCAAAATATCCCTTTTGTTAAGGTTCCTTTCGCTGACTACGTTTACACGCTTAAGTGCGTAGTCATGTCTCCTCAAAATGTTTTGGGCGTAGACTTTCCCACCGGCAGGGGGTTGGTTTTTTAATCTTGTCTGATGTGTTTATTTTACCATATTCATTTGTGAAGATGGATTTGTTATTTTACTGAACAATGGCGAAAAGCCGGCCACTCAAGAAGGGGTTTTAGACCCATCTCTCTGATAAGTTGCAGTTAAAGTACCAGGTTGCGCTAATGTTCCCTGCAAAGCTACGCCGCGCCCGTTGGCTGCCAAATGCCGCAGAGTTTTGTAAATTGTCTCGATTTGCTCTGGTCTTCCTGCTTTTTTTGCTATTTCTGATACAGACAGAGGTGTTGGAGCGTCTTTGATGACTTGCAGCACCAGTTGCTGCAAATCCAACACAGCAGCGGCCGCTTTTTTACCGGCTTCAACCCCTGGCTGGTGATAGGCATTGACATTTACCAAGGAACCGTAAAAACCTACGGCTCTTTCGTAGAGGGCGATTAATGCTCCTACTGTCCGAGGGTTGACTTTTGTAATTGTGACGGTGATTGAATCTCGATGATTTTCGTACAAAGCTTGTCGAGTTCCCTGCAACAAACCAGATAAATAATCTCCCGAGGTGACGCCCGGTTCTACTTCTGGAGAAATTCCTTGCCTGTCTTCCAAAACTTCGATAAATGTTAGGAAGAAATTCGGCACGCCTTCTCGGAGTTGCTGGACGTAGGCGTGTTGGTCGGTGCTGCCTTTGTTGCCGTAGACTGAGATTCCTTGATAAACTGTGTTGCCGTCTAAATCTTTTTCTTTGCCGATCGATTCCATGACTAATTGCTGCAAATAGCGGCTGAACAATAGCAGGGAATCTTTGTAAGGCAAAACTACCATGTCTTTCTCGCCGCGTCCGTTGCAGGCAAAATACCAGGACAGGGCTAAAAGGGCAGCGGGATTGTTTTTAATGTCGGGAATTCTGGTAGCTTCGTCCATGACTTTAGCGCCATCGAGCATCGCTCGAATGTCGATGCCTTGCAAAGCTGCTGGCAAAAGTCCGACTGCTGAGAGTTCCGAAGTGCGTCCTCCCACCCAGTCTGACATGGGGAAGCTGGCAATCCAGCCTTGTGATTTGGCTAATTTGTCGAGTTGGCTGTCTGTGCCGGTGATGGCAATTGCCTGTTTGGCGAAGTCGAGTTTTTGGGCTGCGAAGGCTTTTTGAACTTCGATCATGCCGTTGCGGGGTTCGGGGGTGCCGCCGGATTTGGAGATAGTAATTACTAAGGTGCTGCTGAGTTTGTCTTTGATTTTGTTGAGGATGCGATCGATCCCAGCCGGATCTGTGTTGTCAATAAAATGAATTGCTAGGGGTGGAATGTCTGGGGATAGGGCTTCGGCGACGAATTGAGGCCCGAGGGCAGAACCGCCAATGCCGATCGAGATAATATCGGTAAATTGCGGAGCAAATGGCGGTTTAATATCGCGACTTTGAACTTTTTTGACAAATTCTTCGACTTGTGATATGCCTTCGACTATTTCTTGTTTTAATTCTGGAGTGGGAGCTAAATCGGGGTTTCGCAGCCAGTAGTGGCCCACCATGCGGTTTTCGTCGGGATTGGCGATCGCGCCTGCTTCCAAAGCTGTCATATCTTTGAAAGCTTTGTCAAATTTGGGCTTGAGTGCTGCTACCGCATCGTCGTCGAATCCCATCCGGCTGATATCGAGATAAAGTCCCAATCCAGAGTGATAGTAAAGCCAGTCTTGATAGCGTTGCCAGAGTGCTGCGGCGTCCATATAATTCTCTACGATTCTTATAATGTTCGATCGGGCTAGTCGGGAATCAACCAATTGTAGTTTAAAACGATGTTATGTATGGCTTTTGCAGAATCCCAATAAATTTAAGCATTAGTCGTCTGAAGGCGAAACCCTCCGACAGGCAGAAGAGTCTGGCAGAATTAGAGAATAAAAATGTGACTAGCCCAACAGTCTGAGTAGGTAGAACGCCCATTAGTGGCAAGGCCCCATAGATACATCAAAAGTAAAGTGAAAGCGACAGATAGATTTAAATGTTGTCAGGGTTCGGCTTGGGATTTTAGTTTGACAACAGTTAAATTTTGGCAAGTCCCTTTAAAATAGGCATTGCAGTCTGGTTAAATATACTTTTTGCGGTCACTCAATCATCGGCTAAAAATATAATGAACAACTGTCAAATACCAAAATTGTAGTATAATATACAGCAATAGTGCTTCACTTAAGAATGCTCCCCCTAGCCCCCCGACTATCAGGGGGAGACAAGAGTATTTTCAAAGTCCCCCGACTATCAAGGGATGCGAGGGGGATCTCCGGGCAATAAACAGCGCGAACAGAAACGTATTGGAATATACAGATATTATAATTAAAGTGCGATCGACTATGCTTACTCTATCTCCAGAATTACAAGAAAGATTAGCAACTCCGCTGAAAATCGGCGACTTTGAAGTCAAAAGTCGCGTCCTGCAATCGCCATTATCGGGCGTAACCGATTTGGTATTTCGCCGCCTGGTGCGCCGCTATGCCCCGGATTCGATGATGTACACCGAAATGGTCAATGCTACGGGTTTGCACTACGTGAAGCAACTGCCGCGAATTATGGAAATCGATCCAAACGAGCGCCCGATTAGCATTCAATTGTTTGACTGTCGGCCGAATTTTTTGGCGGAAGCGGCACAAAAAGCTGTAGCAGAAGGAGCGGATACTGTTGATATTAATATGGGCTGTCCGGTTAACAAAATTACTAAAAACGGCGGCGGTTCTTCGCTGCTGCGAGATCCCGAAACAGCAGAGGCAATTGTGCGGGCGGTTGTGGATGCTGTAGATGTTCCTGTGACAGTGAAAACTCGCATCGGTTGGACTGACAAAGAAATTAATATTGTGGAATTTGCCAAGCGGATGGAAGATGCGGGAGCAAAAATGATTACCGTGCACGGCCGCACGCGATCGCAAGGTTACACCGGCCCGGCAAAATGGGAGTGGATTCGCCGTGTTAAGGAAGTTTTATCGATTCCTGTGATTGGTAACGGAGACATTTTTTCAGTGGAAGCAGCGATGCGGTGTCTCGAAGAAACCGGCGCCGACGGAGTGATGTGTTCGCGGGGAACTTTGGGCTATCCATTCTTGGTGGGAGAAGTCGATTATTTCTTGAAAACAGGTGTGGAAAAGATACCTCCGACACCAATTGAACTTCTCGAATGTGCTAAGGAACATCTGCGGGCTTTGTGGGAATACAAAGGTGAAAGCGGTGTCTCTCAAGCGCGCAAGCACTTAACCTGGTATGCTAAGGGCTTCCCCGGTGCTGCGGAATTGCGGGGTGTGTTGGCTGTGGTAGAAACGGTTGAGCAAGGTTGCGAATCGATCGATCGCGCGATCGAGCAATTGCCAGCAGTTTAAAACCCTGGGAGAGGGACTCGCCAAAAGCCCGCTGTTGCGAGTCCAATCGCTCGCAAAAAGTAAGGTTCGTAGTGAGGACTTTAGTCCTCTAATTCAGAGGACTAAAGTCCTCACTACGAACCATTTTTATTAACAGTTGAAAATTTGTGTGTAGGGGAAAGCATGGACTCATTAAAAGGGCGAGATTTATTAAGTCTGGCCGATTTAAGCATTGACGAATTAAATTATTTACTGGATCTCGCAACCAGTTTAAAATCGGGAATGGTCAAGCTGAAACGCAACAAAGTTCTCGGCTTGTTATTTTCCAAAGCTTCGACACGAACGCGGGTGAGTTTTACGGTGGCAATGTATAAATTGGGAGGGCAAGTAATCGACCTCAATCCCAATGTAACACAAGTCAGCCGTGGCGAACCGTTGGTAGATACCGCCAGAGTTTTAGACAGATATTTAGATATTTTGGCAATTCGGACTTTCGAGCAAAAGGATTTAGTAACTTTTGCAAATTATGCCAAAATTCCTGTAATTAATGCTCTGACAGATGACGAACATCCATGTCAAGTGCTGGCGGATTTAATGACAGTTAAAGAGTGTTTTGGCAAGCTGGAAGGACTGACGCTGACTTATTTTGGTGACGGCAACAACATGGCTAATTCGCTGATGTTGGGCTGTGCAATGATGGGGATGAATGTCAGAATTGCTTGTCCTAAAGATTTCCTGCCAAATCCTGAAATAGTAGCAAAAGCTGAGGCGATTGCTAATGGCAAAACCGAAGTTACTGTGACGGCTGATGCGGAAGCTGCTGCTAAGAATACTCAAGTGATTTACACTGATGTTTGGGCAAGTATGGGACAGGAAGAGGAGGCTAAACTCAGAATTCCTTTGTTTGAACCTTATCAGGTAAATGAACGACTGGTAGGGATGGCCGATCGCAATGCCATCGTACTGCACTGTTTGCCGGCACACCGGGATGAAGAGATTACCGATGCGGTGATTGAAGGTTCGCGATCGCGCGTTTGGGATCAAGCGGAAAATCGGATGCACGCTCAGCAAGCTTTGCTGGCTAGCATTCTCGAAAGCGATTAGGTTAATAAGATAAGACGGCGGTTAAGACGGCGGTTAAGACGGCGGTTGAAACCGCGTCTACACAGACAAAACCCACCTCCGTGGGTTGAAGAGTGGGCAGTTAAAATTACGCGATCTTCGGAGTCTTCCGTTATTTCAAAATAAGACGGCGGTTGAAACCGCGTCTACACAGACAAAACCCACCTCCGTGGGTTGAAGAGTAGGCGGTTAAAATTACGCGATATTCTGAGTCTTCCGTTATTTCAACCGCCGTTTTATCTGAACCGTATTGGATCAAAACCGACTGCAATTATTGTATTAGTTTGATAGCGGTTGTCAATTTGATATAATAGGTGGCAGCATTTCCCCAATTGCAATATTAAAAGCGGGAAATTGCAGCGGTGAAATACTGGCAGTTTCCTCAAGAATGACTTCGCTTTGATACCCATCATCAGCGGGTTCTCGAAAAACGTGCAGTTGTCTGTCATTCACATTTAATACCCAATAATCCACAATTCCCGATCGCGCGTAAATTTTGGCTTTAATTTCGCGATCGTAAGCTAAGCTGCTGTCTGCCACTTCGATAATTAGATATACTTCTGATGGCGTCGGATGGTGAGTGGCGTAGTCAAAGGGATCGATTCTAACTACAGCGATATCCGGTTCGGGTTCGGAATTGTCATCGAGGGCGATCGGATCTTGCATTCGTACCCAAGCCAGATTTCCAAAAAGGTTTTGCAGCAATCTATCTGTACGCCCTAAAGCGGAGGTGTGAGCAGTTCCTTTTGCACTCATTCTGATAATATTTCCTGAAACTAATTCGACTCGTTCCTCTGGGTGAAAAAATCCCATCTCTCCCAGCTTCTGATATTCTTTAACTGTCCATTTGCGGAGCGTAAAAGGGGCTTCTGTTATTAGCATAGCTTCACCAAAAATATCGCAATTCCATCCAGGATAATTTTATTGTAGCTTATTAGGTAAAGTATGCAGCGGTAATCCGAGCGGGATTGTGCAGCCTCTCTATTCCCTCTCTCTGCGCCCTCTGCGCCCTCTGCGGTTAATAAAAAAACAATAAAATGATTCAAATGATTCAGGTTTCGATCGCCGAATTGGCGTAAATTGCCAATTGCGATCGATTTCGTAAATTCAACCGATTCAGTAGATGAGTAACATGAGTTTTCACCGTTCCCTCAGAAATAAACAACTGCTGGGCAATATCTCGGTTAGTTAAACCTTTACCAATCAACTGCAATACCTCTTGTTCGCGCGGGGTTAATTGTGTCAGTGCAGCGAGTTTCGAGGGTTGAGCGGTAGGTGCTGGATTAGTAGGTTCTGAATTAGTAGGTGCTGCACAAAATCCTGTTATTAGCTTATCCATTAAGCCAGGAGCCAGTTGAGTATAACCCGATTGCACCAAACGAATTGCCTGTGCTAACTCTTCCGATGGCATATCTTTCAACAAATAGCCCTTGGCCCCGGCCCGCATCGCATCAACAATGTATCCATCGTCATCAAAGGTAGTTAATACCAAGACACTCGTATTTGGAAATGACTGGCAGATCAGGCGAGTTGCTTCTCTACCATCCATCACGGGCATTTTTAAATCCATTAATACAACATCGGGTTGGAGAGCTTCGACTTGCTCTAGAGCAGCTTTACCGTTGTGGGCAATTCCAATCACTTCTAAATCTGATTCTAGGCTTAACATAGCCTTGAGCCCTTGGCAGATAAGCTGCTGATCGTCAACTAGCAATAGACGAATCATGGGGAAATTCCTAAATCTCTTATCCCATAATAGTTCTTAATTGCACAGACAAAGAAAAAACGCCAAAAGAGGTTACGTTAATTTTACATTTTGTTACATGAAGTAATTTATTTTCGCCTACCTACTTAACGGCAGGCTAACATCGATTCTACATCCCGCTGCGGGTGATGTTTCCAGGTGAAACTCTCCGTTGAGAGAAGCAATTCGCTCTTGCATTCCTCGCAATCCAAACCCGCCAGTACCACTTTCTAATTTGAACCCCCGCCCGTTATCCTCAACAGTCAGGTGCACTCGATCGCGCGTTGTTTGTAATTGCAGGTGCACCTCGGTAGCTTGGGCGTATTTGCAAATGTTGGTCAAGGCTTCTTGCACAATCCGATACAGAGTTTTAGCAACTTGAGGTGGTAATACAACTTCCACGCAAATGCTGCTGGTAACAGTAATGCCCATACTCTGGCGAAAGTCTTCCATCAGCGAGGAAATCCCCTGTTCCAAGGTTTCTTCTGCTTCTGCGTCAGCCCTCAGCGCATTTACCGATTGTCGAACTTCTTTCATCGCCACCTTACCGAGTCGGTGTGCTTGTTCCAAAAACGGTTGTGCCTCTGTTGGGTCATGCTGCCAGAGTTTCATGGCGGTTTGCAGTTGAATGTTGAGCGAAGTCAAGGCGTGACCCAGCGAATCGTGAATCTCTCTAGCAATGCGATTGCGTTCCTGAACCGCTGCTAAATCTTCTATTTGCAGGGCATATTCTCGTAGCTGCGCGTGGGCTTGCGATAGTTGTTCCTGAGTTCTACGTTCTGCTAGTAAGGTACTGACCAACTGCGACACGAAAAATAGCCCCAATCCAAACATCAACAATTCTGCCGTCTGGTGCATCCAAATTTGTTGTTGCTCGACATTAGGCAACATCAGGGGTATCACTCTTTGAAGATACTGAACTTGATGAAACATATACATTACCAGCGAAAGACCTGCCACTATCCACCGACCGGGAGATTCAAATAAAAAACAACTGCGAATTAACACGATCAAATACAGCGTCGGTAGGATATGCAGGTATCCCAAGGTTGTTCCGTAGAAGATCAGACCCATTTCGATCGCCGTATAGAGATAGCGAAACGAAGTTTTGCCTGCCGGCAAGATCCATCCCATCAAGGCCAGGGATACCAGGATCAGAATGTGCTGTACGGGAATACTTTGACGCTGCCACGCTTCGATGCCTGCCATCACTCCACAACTGGCTAACATGATCCATTCGGTGTACAGCAAAAAGCGAAACGGTTGGGGTTGGGTTTTTAGTAGGGATGCGATCGCAGTCATGGCAGGGGCCTCCAGTAGTTGTGGCTCTCAGTATTCCCAAAAAATACTGCAAGTCAGACTGAATGTCTATAAAACTCGGCAATTTTCTAACTTTCGCTGATGCTACCCCTGGGAACTATGACTAAAGTTATAGCCGATCGGGAGAGGCAGCGCGAACATCGCACTCGGCAGTAATGGGCGATCGCGACTTTTGGCAGATAAGCGGGCGATCGAGAATATCCATTTCGTTGATGTCAGATCGAGACGTTTTTCAGATGTGTTGAACCGAGTTTATTTCCTAAGATTGTGACATAGCAAACCAAAGCAAACAGTTTTGATTTGCCTCAATAATTCACTTAATATCTAGGAGCAACCAACATGGCTTTAATTAATGGAACCAACGGCAACGACAATCTGAACGGTACTGCTGCTAGCGATACCCTGCGGGGATTGGACGGAAACGATAATCTGTTTGGCGGTTTCTTTGGGGACGATCTTCTGGATGGTGGAAACGGAAATGATACAGCGACCTATCTAGGATTTGGTAATAATATAATTGCGTCTTTAGAGACTAACAAAGCAACTTTTTTTGGAGGTAGCGGAACTTTCATCGGTATTGAAAACTTAATTGGTGGTAACAATCAAGATGTCTTGACTGGCAACGCTTTTAACAATCTGATCGATGGTAGTTTTAGCAATGACGACATCTCGGGCCGGGCAGGGGACGATCGCCTAATTGGTGGAGACGGATTCGATACTTTAAGGGGAGAATTAGGCAACGATAACCTGCGAGGTGGCAACGATACGGATTTGCTAGACGGTGGAGATGGGGCAGATTTCCTCGCTGGCGACAAGGGTAACGATACGATGATCGGCGGCAGTGGCGATGACAACTTTCAATGGGTGGATGGCGACGGCAGCGATCTGATTCAAGGCGGCAGCGGTAGCGATAATTTGTTATTCAACGGTTCGATCGCGCAAGGGGATAATATTAACCTCACCCAATCGGGATCGAACATTGTATTGCAGCGCACCAATCTCGTCCCCGTAACCTTAACAACCACAGGCATAGAAAGTTTTAATGCAATTAACGGTTTAGGTGGCGATGATGTTTTGACTGTCAGCAATCTAGGCGTGGCAAGCGGTGTCGGATTTATCCAATTCACGGGGGGGGATGGCAACGATCGCCTGAATGCGAACTCCAGTGTATCGCCAAACATCGATTCTAGTGGTGGTAACGGTAATGATGTTTTGAACGGCGGTAACGGCAACGACTCGCTATCGGGCGATCGAGGAAATGACGTTATTGTTGGGGGTAACGGGAACGATTTAATTAAAGGTGCCGAGAGTGGCAATCTGGGACGGGGTGAGATCGATGTGCTCATCGGCGGCGCAGGTCGAGATACTTTTGTGCTGGACAATTTCTATAATGATGGCAACATCATTGCAGATGGTGATGCGCTCAACTTTTTCAATGGCATTGATGGCACGGGAGATTTTGCTCGCATCATAGACTTCAGAATCGGTGACGATCTGATTCAACTGTCCGGGCCTCGCAATAGCTATGAGCTCAAACCCATCACCAATTCCCTGCGAGGAGGGAGTGTCGCTCAAGATATGGGAGTTTTCAAGAAAGGATTTTTACAGCCCCTTGAGTTGATTGCGATCGTTCAAGATGCACCCAGTAACCTAAATATCAACGATACAACGCAATTCAGAATCAGCTAGTTTTGTGTCGATCGATCGCACTGCTGTTAGTTTGGAGCGAGTTTTGATTGTAGCTTGGGTAAGGTGCACGGGTTTCAGCTTAACTTGTTTTCCTGCGGTCAGCTTAATGCGCTTTCTCCCAGTCCGGCAGGGGTTTAAACCCCTGCCTCATAGCTTAAGTCGGTTAAAACCGACTGCAATTATTAAATTTATAGCCTTTCTCACAAAGATTCGCGGACGTTGTTGGGAAGAAGGCCCTCTTGATTTAAGCGGTTATATAAGCTGTCAGTCATACCTCATCTTTCTGAGAAAGGCTATATTACATAAATTAATCGTTACAAATAGATAATTCATGAATTAGTAAGGTGCGCAGTGCACACCCTAAAAAGTGGCTACAAACTAGCGAAGTAAGGTGCACATTGTGCACCCTACAGACTGATTAAGAGGCGGCGAAATTCACTTTTGTGACTTCACCTGCGACAACATTAACTGTTTGTTGAATTTGACTTCCATCAACCTTTAACTGATAAGTTCCCGGAGAAAGCTCGATCGCACCAAACCATCCTTTACCATCCGCCCGCAGTTGGCGCACCTTGCCACCAGCATTAACTGCCTGCAATGTCAAGCCCGCGCCGTCGCAGCTTCCTTGGCACTGTTGCAAATTTCCGGCGATCGCCCCAGCAGTCGGCCGCGACTTCCAAGGCATATCAGGAATCCCCGCCGGAGTGGCCCACACAGGCTGAGTTTGAACAGTTTTACCCGTTGCACCATCAACGTATTGACTAGGCTGCGACAGCGCATTATAAAACCAATCATTACTCTGCGACAGGAATTTCCAAGGCTGACGGGGCAAATCACCACTACCGCCCGATCGCAATTCAACGTTACTGTAAATATTGGTGCTAGCGTAGGAATAAAGCACCGTACCAGCAACGCGATTTCCTTTCGCAGAAGGCGCTTCGGCGCGGCGAATCTGCCCTAGAGTGTCTTCGATGTAGTTGAGATAGTTGCCAGGCCCGATCGCGATTTGGCGGTTGTACTGGTGGTCTTTAGCGTACTCTATCCAATGGTCGTAACCCATCTTTTGCTGCGGCTTGTACTCGCGCTGGTAAGTCATCGGCATCGCCATGTCGAGAATACCTTCTTCCAGCCAAGCGCGCCAATCCTGCAATACTTCTCTGTAGGGCTGCGTTTTATACCAGCCTGCATCGTTAGCTGGGCCGTCTCCCCAGGCGATCGTCGCTGCGGTAATTTTAACGCGCGGTTTAATCGCCATGGCTTCTACATAAAGCTTCCGCACTAAATTTGTCACCTGATCGCGCCGCCACTGCATCCACAGAGGATCGCTGGCTGCCGGTTTGCCCGATCGACCGTTTTGTTGGTTGAAACGGGCGATCGAAGTAGGATTGTAGCCCCAATTCGGCCCGCCGTAGCGCACGTAATCTAGCTGTACGCCGTCCACATCGTAGCGCTTCAGCAAGTCCAAATAGACGGAAACAGTATAATCTAGGGCGTCTGGATTACCGGGATCGAGGAAACCTTTCGCTTCGCCACTCGAAATCAGCATCGCCCAATTGTCCTTTCCTGGGGCATTGGGCCCATGTTGTTGCCAAACATGATTGGCGGGAAGTTTTCCACCGGAAACTACTGGTAGCGTCACCATCCAAGCGTGTACTTCTATACCTGCGGCGTGGGCTTTGTCAATCAAATCTTGGAGGGGATCGAAACCTGCTGGAACATTCGGATCGGTGGTGCGGGGTTCGATCGCACTCGTGTAAAAAGCATCACCACGGCGGCGGACTTGGGCGACGATCGCGTTGGCATTAGCCCTCTGTGCGTCAGCAATCAACTTGGTTACTTCTTGAGGCGTTTTGAAACCGGGGTTGAATGCGTCCACCCAGAAGGCGCGAAATTCGCTGGTTGGCGTTAGTGGAGGCATAATGGCGATTGCGCGATTCGGGAACAAGTTGGATAACCAACCGGGAGTCAGCAGAAAACTGATTGTTAAGCCGATCGCGAACAGGCTTGACAAAAAGAGTGTTTTAGTATTTCGCATGAGGAATGTGTGAGAGAGCGTTTAACTGTCCTTTACGGACTTTTGGTGTGAGCGTCCGCTTGACATTTTGGCACATCTTTGAGTTAAAAAACTGATAGCGTGAAACTGTGTTCTGGAATAGCGATCGCTTATACTGGATTCTGGTATTTTCTATACAATCGCTTTATTTTTTCAATGTACGAACGCACTGATAGTGAGATTGAAGCAATTCAAGAACTACTCTCGCCACACTTTGGAACTGGTTTTGAGCCTGACGAACTGACAAATAGCGAACAGACAATCATCGAACAGGTATTGAAGTATGTAGGTAGCCGATTTACCCGGATGAAATATATCCTGGGTCTTGCCCTTGATTTTGCGATCGTCGCACAGCGTCTATCTAATGTTGATGACTCTGCCAAAAGATTAAGAGAAAATCTGACAATTGAACAATTATTTCAACGTTATCAAGTTGTCACTGAACGGGGAGAACAACAGGCAAATACACTAACTTTAAAATTTGGTCAATCAACTCAAGTAGGTATCCGACGTATAGAAGAGTCTATTGTTCAATTTTTTCACAGTCTCAATCGTTCTAAATATCCCAGTGCTTATGTTTACAATACAGGTCAATGGCAAAAATTTCAAGACCTACTGATTCTCTGTTTTAGTCTATCCGAGTCTGGACGATTTCAACTATGTCAACAACTTATTGATTTTGGTCTCGAACGATTGCTAAAGAACATATTTGTTACGAGAGAATCTTTGCGAATTCGCTTATTTGCCGAGATAGTAAGCAATTACCCGCGCAGCGATCCAGATGAAAATGGAGGTTTAGTTTTTCAAGCCATTGCTTGCGGTTATTTCAAAGCAGATCGACCTCATCTTAGCTTTGTAGTTGATAAGGTACGCACAGGTTCGTCAAGACAGCGGCGTTTTGGAGATATTGATTGTTATTACGGCTTGGATCTAGAAATATCAATAGAAGTAAAAGACTGCCACATTTCCATGAAAAACGTCAAGCAACAATTGGGAAGTTTCCAGAAACAAGTAACAGGTAATCAAATCCTTGGTGTGGCTTTTATACTCTCCATAGACGGCGAAGCGAGTTCTATACTTAGCGACAGTGGCATCATTTCCTTCGCACAAGATGAGTTAATTAGATCCGTGAGGATCTGGGATTGGCAAAAGCAGGATGCAGCCGTGCATGAGATGCTTCACTATCTTGCTCATGTTGAACAGAATCCTAGTGCTGTTGGCAGACTGCTGGCATTTATTCGCGATCGAGATCCCCAACACAACTCTCTTACTTATTATCAAAGTTAAACTGTGATTTCAAGAGCAAGCTGAATCGGAAAATTCAACTCTGAATTGAGTGACTTTACTTTTTGCGATCGGGCTATAACAATTTCATCATCTGAATGGCTTTGATAAGCCTTGATAACTTCCTTTCCTACCGCAAATCCGAGTAGTGGCGGTACGGCATTTCCGACTTGAAGGTACTGTGATGTTCTCGAACCAATCACCTCAAAATCATCGTCAAAAGATTGCAGCCTCAATCCTTCGCGGACAGTCAATCCCCGATGCTGACTTGGATGAGTCGCTCGTGCAGACGAAGGTTTTCTCATGTTAGATGTTACAGCAATAGCTGGTTTATCACTAGCTAGCCGAGCATAGCTATTGTGAAAACCGCTGGCTGGTTGAAGGATCTCGGGAATTGACTTTCTGTTGCCACCATCTGGGATATACTTCAGAATTTCAATTAACTTTTGTGAATGATTGGCCGCCTCGTGATGTAGCAATATATTGGCGGTTTTCCGCCTAGCTATTTGATACTCAGTTTGCGGCATAATCTGGTAAAATTTACAAATCTCTCCAGCATTTAATGGCGGTAAATCTGAAATTGCATCAGCTACATTGACATAATAGTGAGAACTTGGCAGTGGAAACTCAGGCGGCAGCAATCCATCAAGCCAACCTATAAAAAAAGCACGCTTTCGCAGTTGTGGTACGCCGTAGTCAGCCGCTTTTAAAAGGCGACATTTCATGTGATAGCCGATATCAGCAAAGCTAGCGATGACTGAATCGCGCACTTTGCCTCCCTGCATTACCAACATTCCTTCAACATTCTCGATAATCACATAAGCCGGACGAATTTCAGCCACCAAGTCGCGAAAATTGCACCATAAAGAATTGCGAGGATCTGTAATCTCTCGCTTGCCAACGGTGCTAAATCCTTGGCATGGTACTCCCCCAGTAATGATGTCGATTTCTGCTACCGAAATTTTAAAGAACTCCTCTATCTCGGAAACGGTTGTCTGTGTTAAGTCAGATAGCAAACAGGGAAGTGGAGATAGGTTTCGTTCAAAAGTTTGTTTGGCGTTTTGACAGTAATCTATGCCGCCGATTGCTTGAATTCCAGCACGTTTAAAACCCAGAGTTAACCCTCCAATGCCGCAAAACAAGTCAAGGCTACGCGGAAAATGCTTTGTTTGAGTTTTTGTCATCGTTATCTACCTCTTGAGAGAACTATATGAAAAGTCAACATACTTTTGCGAACTTACGGCACTTCCGACTGGGATCAGAATGTCCGCGCTGACTTCGTTCATTTTAACGGACAACATCTGTTGCAGGCTTATTCAAAAGATGAAAATATTTGTGAGCCAGAATGATGCTAAAATACGCTGTTTGTATGGCTGGTGCTGGCATCAGCACAACATATACTGTGATGTCAGCGGTTGAATTGACCGGAAATTGTCGATCGCACTCAGTAAACCAAATCAGTAGTTAGGCAAAATATGTCTGCAATGGAAAAAAAACCGATCGATGGATTGTGGGTATCAGTATTATACTTCGCTCAGGGTCTCCCGTACACCGTCGTTAATTTAATGTCGGTGATTTTTTTGAAAGGGATGGGAACCAGCAACGAACTAATCGGATTGACAAGTCTGTTATCTTTTCCTTGGGTATTAAAAGGTTTGTGGGGGCCCGTTGTTGATATGTATTCCACTAAACGCAAGTGGATTTTAAGAACGGAAATCATTTGTGCTTTTCTGTTTGCTTTCCTAGCTTTTGGTGTGTTGACGCCCCTGGCTATTATTATATCGCTGGTTGTCTTTACAGCGATCGCCTTTGTTTCAGCTACTCACGACATCGCCATTGACGGATTTTATTTAAACACTCTCAATAAAGACAAACAAGCACTATTTGTCGGTGTTCGCAACACGGCTTATAGAGGTGCCGTGATTGTCGGTAGCGGTGTCTTGGTTTTCTTGGCCGGTAAACTAGCAGAACAGCATTTAATCCCGGTAAATGCAGGCGATACTAAAACATATCAGGAGATTCCGCTGTCACTTTTCGGTTCGTCTTATAATGTGTCTCCGATTAACTACGGATGGGCGACAGCCTTTGGCATTTGCGCGCTGATTTTTGTGCTGATTTATCTGTTTCAGCGGTGGTATCTTCCCTATCCTAGAAATTATGCTGCGGAAACAGGCGCACCCCAACAAAAAATTAGCTTTTTTGAGTCATTTAAAACCTATTTCCAGCAAGATAAAATTGGTTGGATTGTGACTTATGTCTTGATTTTTCGATTGGGAGATGCCCTGACTTTTAAAATGGCTCCTCCATTTTTAATGGATAAAGTTGAGAAGGGAGGATTAGCAGTTTCTACGTCAGATATGGGTTTGCTATCAGGTACTGTCGGGATAATTTTTCTGTTAATCGGAGGGTTGCTGGGCGGTTATTTGATTGCCAAACAAGGACTGAAAAAATGGATGTGGCCGACGGCGATTATGCAAAATTCAACTAACGTGTTGTATTGGATGTTGGCAATCAATCAACCGGGGATTGAGTGGGCCTATGCTGTAAATTCGATCGAGCAATTTACTTACGGACTTGGTGTAGCTGCCTATACAGTGTTCTTAATGCGGACTGTCCGCCCTGATTACGAAGCATCCCACTACGCGATTACCACGGCTTTCATGGCCGCAGGAGTGCTGATTCCGGGCGTTTTTAGCGGTTATTTACAGACTGCATTGGGCTATCAAAATTATTTCTTGTTTAGTTCACTGGCTGTGATTCCCGGTATGCTGACGATTTTCTTTTTGCCACTAGAAGATGAGAAAAAATTAGAATCTATGCCCCGGCCTGGACTGGACGATCCAGATTAATTAAATTGTATCTGTAATTAGGTACGTAGTTGCGATGAAAGCGCGCTCTTGGTGAATATAAGCTAAGAGCGCTGAAGCGCAACTACGTACCTTAGAGGGAGGCAACCTTTGATCGATACTTTTGATAGTTTTATATCTCCTATCCTGACAATTGCTCCACCCTGGATTGCCCCGATAGATAAGGGGTAGGCACGGGGCACTACCCCTACAAATCTTCATGAATATTTTAGGAATACTATAATTTACTCCACAAAATATAGGACACAACAATGTTGTATCCCTACCCCATATAGCAATCCTAAAATTAGGTACTTAGTTGGGCAAAGTGCGCTCTTCAGAATATAAGCTAAGAGCGCTGAAGCGCAACTACGTACCTTTAGGATTGCTATAGTCGCCAACTAAATCGAAATAAAATCCCTGGCTGTTAGCGGACTGCTTAGTACGCCGAAGAAACTGGCAAGAACTTCACCACTGCTGGCAATTTCGATGGTTGTTGAAATATCGGCTTGAGTAATTCTCAGTTGGTTGAAGCTCAAACCTCTGGTCAAACCAATTGAATCTTGACCCTGTTGAAAGTCTAGAAGTGTATCTGTACCGGCCCCTGCTCCTAACACAAATACGTCCCGTCCAGCACCACTAATTAACAGATCCGCACCCACTCCGCCAACGAGGGTATCGTCCCCGTCTCCCCCGCTCAAATTGTCATCTCCTTTGCCCCCGAATAGTTGGTCATTGCCGAGGCCACCGCTGATAATATCGTTACCTTTATTGCCGCTGAGAGTATCGTTTCCCCCATTACCAGTTATAATATCGTCCCCGGCCAAACCTGAGGTTGTATTGTTGGCATCGTCGCCTACTAAATTATTAATTTGGGAGAGGTCGAGAGCAGTTTTCATTGCAAGAACGTTTCCGAGAAAAGAGGTTCCCGGAGTGGTTCTCAATTGCTCTAAACTGCTGCGGGAAGCCAGGGCTTTTCCTAAGGGTGGCAGCGCAAAGTTTAAGCCTGCTAACAGCTCTAAATAATCTGAATCTGTAAAATTGAAATCCGGGCGGTTCAACTGGTCTACAGATATCTCTGTCTTGGTCAAACCGGGAGGAGGAGAGCTTAACAAACCACTTTGGGTGTGCTTGTCCAAGACAAGTAGCGGGTTAATAATCGGGTTAGTAAATGTTTCAAGAACTACTTTTCCGGGAAGAAAAGCTTCTCCTCCCAAACTAACAAAATCGCCACTAACTATATAGTGAGTTACATTTTTGCCTGCACTCGCTTTCTGCTTAAATGTATTGACTATACTTTGAGCAATTCCGGGAGAATTAAAGGTAACAATATCTCCGATCGCAGATGTGAATTCTGTGGCGGCTAGTTGCGTTATGGCGCCGCCCAAGCTGTGCCCGAGAAGGTCTGGTGGCAAGCGGCGGGGGTTTTTTGTTGTGTCTTGACCGATTTGTGTCAGCCAAGTTCCTAAGGCTTGTTTGTTGGCTTCAAATTGGTTGAAGCCGACGCTTCGCTTGTCTGCGTTGGCAAGATCGTCTACGAGGGAGTCGGTGCCGCGAAATACTAGAACTGGCGGTTTGTCTGGGGTGGTGGAGATTAAGCCGAT
Source organism: Microcoleus sp. PH2017_28_MFU_U_A (assembly GCF_020738035.1). Lineage (NCBI taxonomy): Bacteria > Bacillati > Cyanobacteriota > Cyanophyceae > Oscillatoriales > Microcoleaceae > Microcoleus > Microcoleus sp. PH2017_28_MFU_U_A. Next base: position 130,989 of record NZ_JAEQCX010000044.1, on the reverse strand, counting down.
CGCGTGAAATCCCGTTAGGGGATCGTCAAAAGTGCGATCGATTCGGTAGCCGACAGCCGTCAAACCAGCTTGAACTACAGTTTGTAACTGGGGGTTGTTATCTATGTAAACAAGCTGCTTGGCTATAGTTTCGTAAGCGGCGGGGGAGGATGGCATATTTTTGTTATTTCCTGTCGTTTGATTGGGATTGGCTTTTTAAGCTAGTCAACTCATTTTACAGTAAATTAGGTTAATAAACAATATTTGTTTCTCCTATTGCGCGTTCCTAAATCACCCAATAGTCGGCTTGTGGCAGCGGATTTCGCAATAGCAAAAAACACACACAAAAAGATTTACGCGCAATAACTTGCAGTTGTTGCGCTACCCAAACTACTATTTTTATCCATTAAATCTGCACGAAATCCGGTCGCGTGAGGTCGTTAGCGGACACGCCTCTGACGGTAGCAATAATTTCCCCAGTAATCGGGATAGTAATTACAGCTCCGTCAGCACTTGGGGTAACAATAATTTGAGGGTAAGTTAGACCCCGTGATAGGCCAATTAAATCTTCACCCTTTTTAAAATCGACAATCACATCTGCTCCGCCACCTGATTCTAATACAAAGCGATCGCGCCCTGCACCGCCAATTAAAAAATCGTTGCCAAATTCGCCGGAAATGAGGTCGTTTCCGTCGCCACCATCCAAAAAATCGTTGTTTCTGCCACCGTACAAGAAGTCGTCACCACTGTCGCCACTGAGGCTGTCATTATCTCGATTGCCTCTGAGAGTGTCGTTACCGGCGTTGCCGATAATTGTATCCTCTCCAGGGCCACCGCTAGCAGTATTGTTGCGAGCGTCGCCTAATAAATAATTTGCTTGCAGGGGAGCTAAACCGAATTGCATTTGTCTGATTAAGTCCACAAACGAAAATTCTGAGGCTGTTCTCAAACTCTCTGCACCGGCTCGGTTTCTGATTGCCACTGACACATTTGCTAGGGGAAAATTTAGTGCAGCAATAAACTCGTTAAAATCTGAGTCGTTGTTACTATAAGTAAATTCGGGACTGTTTAAGTTTTCGAGGGAAAATTGCCTCTGGAAAAAATCTGCGGGTGGAGCAGTTAACAAATTTTCTCTGCGATGTTTGGCTAAAACACTTAAGGGATTAATAGTCGGGTCTGTGAAAGTTTGGAGAAATACTTTTCCCTGGATAAATGCTTCGCCAAACAAACTGACAATATCTCCGCTGACAATGTAGTGACTGACATTTTTGTTGCCTGCCCTACTGAGATTTTTCCGAAAATTGCTGGCGATACTCGCTGAGACTCCGGGAGAGTTGAAAGTCAAGATATCGCCGCTCAGAGATGTGTATTCGCTGGCTACAATTTGAGCGATCGCTCCGCCCCAACTGTGCCCGACGACATCGGGCAATAATTTGCTGGGGTTTTTGGCAGTATCTTGACCGATTTCTGCGAGCCAGTTTTTGATACTATCTTTGTTTTTTTCAAATTCGGGTAAGCCTATGTCGCGGGAGGCAGAAAACATAGCGTCGCCGTCGATGAAGTCGGTACCTCGAAATACGAGGACTGGCGGTTTGGTGGGGTCAGAGGAACCGAAGCCGATCGCGTAAAATCCGGTTTCTTTGTCGTCCAATATGCGATCGATATAGTAGCCGTTAGTGTCCAGGAAGCGCGAAACTTGATTTTGCGCGTTCGGCTTTTGATTCAAAAAAACAATTGACTTAGCCAGAGCTTCATAAACAGCAGGCGAGGCACTCATAATATTTTATTTGGTGTTTGTTGGTATTTGCGATCGCTCTGGTTTTGAGCTAATTTTCCACTGTCAGCCATTATAACTGACAAGATTTGTATGGTACACTTGATAATATCTACTCAAGAATCATTTTTTGCGGTTATGACTATCATTCGTCAATACATTGCTCCATTGATCGCAATATTAGTATTTTTCGTGGCTCTGGTAGCAGTCAGCGCTCGCATCTTTTTGCCGGCTGACATGGCTGCCCCGGCACCGATTGAGGAACCGATCCCGCTCCATCAAGCGGTATCTCTGAATCCTATTTTCTTGGGGCTCAATTATTCCTCTCTCCCTGTCCAAATTCGCTGATGTCTGCTCAGTTGATACCGGGCTACAGGCTGCGATCGGGTTCTGGACTCGATCGCGCAAAACTGCTAAAGTTCCTGCACCATACTTACCGAGAGCTTTACCCCGATCGCGAATTGGGACATTTGGCTCAAACTGTCGAGCAGTATTTTTCTAAACAGACGCCGCTTTGGTGGGTAGAGTGCCTGAAAAACAGCCCGTTCGAGGGAGAAAGTTTTTCCGGGATCCCCTCGCAGCCGGCAAATCCCACATCAGTTGTCGGATGTTTGTGGTTGGGAAATGCGATCGACCAAACCACTGGAGAACGCCACGGTCACATTTTTCTGCTCTACATAGCACCGGAACACCGCCGTCAGGGACTAGGTGCAGCTTTAGTTATTCAGGCAGAAAATTGGGCGCGTTCAAGAGGCGATCGGCAAATTGGTTTGCAAGTTTTTCTGAGCAATCAGCCTGCGATGAATCTCTATCAAAAATTAGGTTATGAGAGTCATTCTGTATGGATGATCAAAGATCTTTGAAAAACCAGAGGTATTTGTTTGCAGTCAGAACTAGAGTTCGGATTCATCTAAATGATGAGGACTCTTCCTCCAGCAGGGCGAACAATAGGAGGACTTGAGAGTTGAATCGGAATGCTTTTATTGCCGGAAATGCTAATTTATATTGACCGCTGAATCAGTTGCGCCCGTAGCATCCTCTCTGCGGTAAAGTTTTTTTATGAACAATAACGACTACACCAACGCCCTCGATCTTGATACGGAACTGGAAAGCCCTTTGGATCATTTTGATGAATCCGAACCCCCGCTACCAGATCCAGAGGAAATGCTGCCTTTGCTGGAATCGCCGGAACCTCAGCACCGGATGATGGCGGCGCGGGCTTTTTGCGAACTCCAGGACGATCGCGCGATTTCGCATTTAATTAATTTGTTAAGAGACGGTTGTCCCTTGGTGCGGGTGAGTGCGGCCTATGCTTTGGGGCGAAATCCAAGTCCCGATGCTGTGGAACCGCTGATCGAGCAACTCAACCGCGATTGGAACGGTTACGTTCGCAAAGGGGTAGTTTGGGCCTTGGGAAATTGCAGAGATCACCGCGCTTTATCGCCCTTAATTGATGCTCTGAGAACTGATATTTCGGCGGTACGTTTGTGGGCGGCGAGTTCTCTGGGTCAAATGGCAAAAGTTGGTTACTATGTGGTGATTGCGGGGATTCCACCGTTGATTCAAGCATTGCGAAGAGACTCTGTATCTGCCGTTCGCAGTAATTCCGCTTGGGCGATCGGGCAACTGGCGCGCGAGTTACCGAATAATGTAGTGTACGCTGGGGCGATCGACGCTTTAATTGAATCATTAGAAGAAGATGAAGACATGGGCGTGCGCGACGATGCTAAATCTTCGCTGTTGCGAGTCGGCGATCCGCGAGGTTTGCAGATTATTGAAGACTTAGAAATGGAAGGAATATTATAATGAATATTCCACAATTAAGCACCGTTTACAAATTCCCAATTACCCGTTACCAATTATGAACTTCATCAATAATCCCAAAACAGATTTTGGCTTCAAAAAAATCTTTGCATCGCCCCAGCACAAAGAAGTTTTGATTAGCTTCCTGAATGCTATGCTCTACAACGCAGAGCCGACAATTCAAGACTTAGAAATCATCGACCCCTACGCCGCACCAGCAATTACTGGTTTAAAAGACACTTACCTGGATGTCAAAGCAAAAATTACAGGAGACACAACTGTAATCATCGAAATGCAGGTAATTAATGTAGAAGCTTTTACCAAGCGCGTCATCTATAATGCAGCCAAAACCTACGCAACTCAACTCAAACCAAGAGAAGGCTACTCAAAATTAAATCCCTTAATTGCCTTAACAATTACCGATTT
>NZ_JAEQCX010000044.1:0-126934 GCF_020738035.1 Microcoleus sp. PH2017_28_MFU_U_A | reverse complement strand
TTGGACTTATTTTATCAAAAATGCTCCCGAACTGGAGGAAATACCGGAAAAATTTGCATCAGTACCCGAAATGCAAACAGCTTTTAATATCGCCAACAGGTCAAGTTTAAACCTTGAGGAATTACAAGCATTAGAAAAACGGGAAATGTTTTTTGAAGACCAACGCGGTGCTGTTATCAAAGGGATGCAAGAAGGTCGCCAAGAAGGCCGTCAAGAAGGTCTAATTGAGGGACAAATAGCATTAATTTTGCGTCAAATCACGCGACGTACTGGTGAAATACCAGCAACAATCCAAACTCGCATCCAGCAGTTATCTTCCCAACAATTAGATGATTTAGGAGAAATTTTGCTAGATTTTACCAGTCAACAGGATTTGATAACTTGGTTGGAATCGATGTCAGCATAAAAGTATGACCCACCCTACAAGTCTAGAGTAGGGTGGGGATCCATCTATAATCTACAAGTTTGTTGAATATCTGGTAGCGACGCACCCTACCAATTATCACCACATAGCTAATCTAACAAGTCTGGTTCTCGGCGCACAATCATGTCATAAAGTGGTTGAAAGCTAAACCATCCCATGCGGTGAGAGCCTACTTGCTGCTGTGTCAAACGAGCACATTCTGGCTTGATGAGAATGGGTTTTCCGGCTGCTTCGGCCATTAACTGCGCCTGACAAGAACGTTCCATTGCAATAAACCACCAAGCTGCTTCATCTACTGTTTCACCTACTGTTAACAGTCCGTGATTTTGTAAAATAATTGCTTTTTTATCTCCTAAAGTTTTGGCGATGCGTTTAGCTTCTTCGATTTCCAAAACAACTCCGGTGTAATCGTCAAATAAAGCGTGATCCTCATAAAAAGAACAAGCATCTTGAGTCAGCGGGTCAAGCAACTTGCCCAAACTCGACCAACTTTTGCCGTAGGGTGAATGGGCGTGGGCTGCTGCGATTACGTCGGGCCGGGCTGCGTGAACTTGCGAATGAATGGCAAATGCTGCTTCGTTTACGGGTTTATTTCCTTCAACAACTTCGCCTTTGTGGTTGACTAAAATTAGGTCGCTGACTCCAATTAAACTAAAGTGCATTCCAAAGGAATTTACCCAGAAATAATCTAGGTGTTCGGGGTCGCGGACGGTGATGTGTCCGGCAATTCCTTCGCTGAATCCGAAACGACCAAATAATCTGAGTGCGGCGGCTAAACGCTGTTTGCGGTGGCGGCGTTCTTCTTCAATTGAGTTGAATGTCGGCGGTTGAAAAGTGACTTTTGGAACTTTTACTGCAATCATATATTTGGGAATTGGGAATTGGGAATTGGGAATTGGGAATTGGGCATTGGTTGTTATTTGTTATTTGTTATTTGAGCCGCGTTTCCTCAGACTTTTGACTGACATCCGTTACCTCCGCTACAGAATCCGTTGCCGAACTTCCTTCGCTCAAGCGCAAACCTACTATGTTTTTGCAGTCGAAAGTGGCGTTATTGCCGGGGCGCCGTTCGATTAATTCGATGATTTGTCCGGCGGGGTTTTGCAGAAACCACTGGGTTAATGAACCGTAGTTTAAAGGTTGATCTGACAGGGGCTTGAAGTTTTTATTTTGCCATATTGTAGCAGCATTCTGCACGTTTTCCACTCGAATCGCGACGTGGTGAACTGCTGCTAATCCTCTTTCTTGCTGGAAGCGGTTTTTTTGGTCGCCGGCTGCGTGGGGCGCATCCAATACTACTAAGCCTCCGGCTGGCATTAATAATGTCATTAAATGCAGCCATAAATCGGAGGGAATGTTAATGTTTTCCGAACAAAAGTTAATCGGGAATAAGTCGGGGCCTTCAACTGTTTTGGCGCCGAAGGGGCGAAAAGATTCGGCGTAGTTTTCGAGTTGAGTGCGACTGGGAAATGTGATGACAAAGTGGTCGATCGCAACTTTTTCGTCGTACAGGTGTGTTTCAAACGTCCAGGTTGTTAAAAATTCGGGAGTGATAAATTTGGGGTTGAATTCCAGTAAGCCGTTGTTTTCGAGGAAAGGTGAGTCAAGGTGGCGATCGAACTTTAGGGTTTGTAGATTCAAGTTTTTCATGTCTCTCACCCGATGTTAAGTACGCAAAACTGCGAATTTTGTCTGCATTCTGAAGTTGACGCACAGTTGATGCGCCTTGATTCAAAAATAACACAAAATTTAATACTGGCAAGCCGATCGCAAGTCCCAAACCTCGATCGACCAATCTCAAAGCCTAAAATAGTATCATTTGCCGATCGCGATTCCAGCCAACCACGCCGTAGTCCACGCACTTTGGAAGTTGAAACCGCCCGTCACGCCGTCGATATCCAAGATTTCGCCAGCAAAGAATAGTCCGGGACAGCGGCGACTTTCCATTGTCTTGAAATCCACTTCCTTGAGGTTGACACCGCCGCAGGTGACGAATTCTTCCTTAAATGCGCCTTTTCCTGCGATTTGATATTCGCCTTGGACGAGTTCGAGGAGGAGTTTATCGATCGCCTTATTGGATAAGTCAGCCCAGCGTTTTTGTTCGTCAATGCCGATCGAACTTGTCAAACGTTCCCAGAGGCGGCGCGGCATCGGAAACGGACAGCTAGAGACGATTAATCGGTGCGACAACTGCGATTTGACTCCCAGCAGTTGCTGCCGCAAAACCTCTGCATTGTACTGGGGAAGCCAATTAATCAGCACAGATGTTCGATAATGGCGATCGTGCAAAAATCTCGCACCCCAAGCCGAAAGTTTGAGTACAGCAGGGCCACTGACACCCCAGTGAGTGATTAACAAAGGCCCGCTTTGTTCTAATTTTGCTCCCGGCAATTTCACCTTAGCATTCGGAACCGAAACTCCGGCTAAATCTTTGATTCTGTTATCAGCAATATTAAAAGTAAATAGAGAAGGGACTGGCACTTCTACAGTATTACCTAACTCTTTTGCCCATTTGAAACCCGACGGATTGCTACCTGTAGCGAGTAAAATGCGATCGCACTTAAAACTCTCCCCCGACTTCAACTCAACTTCAAATGTAGAGGCAATATCCCCGTGACCGTCTTCTGCGCCATTCCCCATTAACTTCTTTACATAAACGACTGCATCGCCCGTGCGAATTCTCACGCCTGCATCCTCAGCAGCGCGGATCAAACAGTTAACAATTGTCGCCGAATCGTCTGTAATCGGAAACATTCGCCCATCTTCTTCTGTTTTCAATTTCACGCCGTGACTGGCAAACCAATCAACCGTATCGCGGGGTTGAAATCGAGTAAAAGCACCGCGCAGAGCTTTTCCACCTCTGGGGTAATTCTGCACTAAAACACCGGGGTCAAAACAAGCATGAGTGACATTGCAGCGTCCGCCGCCAGAAATGCGAACTTTTGCCAGGACTTGGCGGCCTGCTTCTAGTAAAGTGACGCGGGCTTGCGGGTAGGTTTTAGCGCAGGTAATTGCACTAAAAAAACCCGCAGCGCCACCGCCTATGACTGTAATTTTTAACATTCGATCGGACAATTTTTTTCTCGCTTATTCTTCTGGTTCAAAATCGGATTTTGTCACCCCGCAAGTGGGACAAACCCAATCGTCTGGGATATCTTCAAAGGCTGTACCGGGCGCTATGTCTCCGTCGGGGTCGCCTACTTCTGGATCGTAGACATAATTGCAAGTTGTACAAACGTATTTTTGCATTTGCTTCGCTCAATTTTATATTGTTAGCTAGTAAATTGTACATTACAGATCAACTTTGTGCAATACCAGAAAAATTAAATCTTTCACAAGTTACAATTCACAATTATCAAATAGACCTCGGGCAAAAATAAATAGGATGCTGCTCAGAGCATCGTCCCACATTTTTTTGGGTGCAGCGGCTTGTGCAAGCAAATATGTTTGTAGGGGCGAAGCATGACCTCGGTAAATATGGGATTATAACTAATAATTTATATGCGGTCATGCGAGAGTCCTCTTCAAAAACCAGATGCACCCCATAGATTCTGCTTCCAAGCACTCCCACTCAGCATTTTCTGCTGCTATATCCGTGTCGATTTGGTCTTTATTCGCAAAATAGTAGGCTAATGCCCCATGAATTTGTGCTAAAGTCAAGTGCGGTATTTCATCAATGATTTGTTGTGGAGTCATCCCGGCATTAAAATCAATAGCAATGTTTTATACTGTAATTCTAGTTCCTGCAATTCGCGGGCGGCCGCCGCAAGTTCCCGGCGTGCTGACAATTAGCGTTCCAATATCAACGGCAGTTGTCATATTTACCTCGATTGAGTTAAGTTTAATTTATTGTAATGCAGCTTCATTTCTACCCGATCGCACTTTCGCAACATTAACCAATGCCCTTAGCACCTTTGTTTCCTGTCGTTCATCCCATTCTCAAATCGGCTTTTCCCAAATGTCTGTGGACGGGAGATATCAACAGCCGAGAAATTGCCCTAACATTTGACGACGGGCCGCACCGGCTGCACACACCTCAATTGCTAAAAGTTTTAGATAAATACGACATCAAAGCGAGTTTTTTCTGGCTGGGTTTTTGCGTGGACAGGCATCCAGAAACGGCTAAAGAAGTATACGATCGCGGACACTGGATCGGCCTCCACGGCTACCAGCACGTATCGTTTGCCAAACTCAAAACTCACGAACTCAAACTAAGTTTAGCAGACACGCAAAAAGCAATTAGCAAAGCTTGCGATTTAGACCCAAAATTAATCCGCGACGTGCGGCCGCCAAACGGCATTTTTACGCCGCGAACATTAGAGTTATTGCAACAGTGGGAATATCGCCCGGTAATGTGGAGTGTTGTCCCGGAAGATTGGGTGCGGCCGGGGGTGATGAAAGTTACGAGTCGCGTCGTGCAGCAAACAGAAAATGGTTCAATAATTGTACTGCACGACGGTTATTGCGGCGGCGAAGATGTGGCGACTTCTGCTGATAAAATTATTCCATTGCTGTTGTATAAAGGTTACAAGTTTGTAACAATCGATCGCCTTTGGCAACAAATTTCTGCCTGATGGCGTCAGTGCGATCGCTCCTGGAAACCAAAAAACCGGGTGTTTTAACCGAGATTCAGGGTTTTTAGCCCGCGATTGCGCGATCGCAAAACCCGGTTTTGACGCACCCCTCTGCAAGTCCTAATTCTCATAAATTCATGAAAAAAATACTGTTTGTAGCATCTTTGGGTTTGGCGGTGTGCGGATGGGCGATCGAGCTTTCTCCTGCTTCCAGTCAAACAGAAACTAGAATTGTCGTACAGCAGCCAGCCGGTGACGTATCCGCGCCTGCTGTCAACTCAAAACCCTTTCAAACCGAACTGCTAAGCCCGGGAGTGGAACCCCGACAGCAACTGCGTTTAAAACCAAATTTAGGTATCAAAAGAACGACTACCATGACTGTGAAAACAGAGATGGGAGTATCCGTGGGAGAGAAGTCTATCAATCCGACTAAAGTTCCGACTATGGTCTTAACTATAGAGACACAAGCCACTAAAATTGATGCCAATGGAGATATTCATTACGAGTTTTCCTACGCTAACGCAGATATTGGTGGCGATACTTCAGGTTTGCCAACTGCCGCCGTGGATAGTATGCGATCCGCAGTCAAGAAGTTAGTTGGACTGAAAGGTAATTTCATCATGGATAGTCGGGGTTCTAATAAAGGAGGTAGCTTTACTTTACCGAAAGATGCTGATAATAGCGTTAAACAAATAGTTGAAAATATGTCTAAATCCTTACAGCAGCTTGCCTCGCCGCTACCGGCAGAAGCAGTTGGCAAAGGTGCAAAATGGCGTATTTCTTTTCCATCTAATACTGGTGGCATGAATGTAAATCAAACTGCTATCTATGAATTGATGGACTTGCAAGATGGAGTTGCCACTCTCAAAACTAGCGTAGAACAACAAGCAAATCCCCAAAATTTGACTTTACCCCAATTACCTGCTGGCTCTACTATGGCGGTAAAATCTTTTATGTCTCAGGGTCAAGGAGAAGTTATAATGCGACTGGATCAATTAATGCCTGTTCGTTCCGTCGTTTCTATCAATTCTAATGCTGAAATGACTTTTAAAATTGCAGGTAATCCAGAAGAATCAACCATGAAAACAAAATTGTCGATCGAGATGAATTTGGATTCTAAATAAGCAATTCATTAGGTGAGAATACCTGATATTATGTAAAGCTTTCGAAAGCTTCGATCGCCAATTTGCCACTAGAGGAGTCTGTTCTATGGTTCGATCGCACAAACGTCAAGCTGTCATCGCTTTAGTGGTAGCCTTGGGAATAATCATCGGCAATTTAGTATTTCCAGGGCTGAATGTAGCGCCAGCATTGGCAGAAGCCAAATTTAAAGATGTTAAAGACCATTGGGCTCAAGCCTGCATAGAAGAATTAGCCGAGAAAAAAATCATCAGCGGCTATTACGAAGACGGCACTTTTCGCCCGAACCGCCCCGTCAGCCGCGCTGAGTTTGCAGCGATGCTGCGGAGGGCTTTTTCTGATGCCAAAACCGTCCGGAATCCGATCGACTTTGCAGATATTCCCACGAATTACTGGGGTTATAAAGCAATTCGAGAAGCATATCAAACGGGTTTTATGTCCGGTTCCAGTGGTAGTATTTTTAACGCGACTTTGAACATTCCCCGCTGGCAGGTTTTGGTCGCCTTAAGCAGCGGCTTGAAATATACGCCTGCTGGTTCAGCGCCTGAGATTTTGAATGCGACTTTTGAAGATGCGCGAGACATTCCCGAATTGGCGAGAAATGCGATCGCCGCCGCCGCCGAAAAACAACTTGTGGTCAACTATCCCGCCGTCAAACAGCTAGAACCGACACGCAATGCAACGCGCGCCGAAGTAGCAACTTTTCTGTGTCAGGCGATCGCCAAACCCGGCAAAACAGCCTTAGTTCCCTCGCAATACATCGCGCAAGTTCCGCCGAATATCGGCCCGCCGAGAACCACAGAAATCTCGGAGTTTGGGAAAGTTAGGGCAGAAGTGTCTTTTGTCAAAGAAGCAGAAAATGCTAAAAATATCCGCATCAAAATTATCCGTGACGGTAAAACGTTACTAGAAGAACCAGTGCTGATTCCCACTCGTTCTCTAGCAGACAATCCCGACAAAAAAGCCAGCGACGAAGTATCCGAAGGGCGTTTGTTATCCGTGCGAATCCGCGATTTGGACGGCGACAAGGAACCGGAAGTGCTGGCAGATTTAGTCTCAATTAAAAGCGGCGTCCGCTGTTGCAATTATTCGTTTATTTACCGCTACGACTCAGCCGCAAAGAAATACACTCACATCAAGCATTTTTGGGGCAATGTGAGTTACGAAATTGTCGATTTTGGCAAAAATGATATCCCGGAGTTCAAGAGTCTGGACGGGCGATTTGCTGAGGCTTTTACCAATTATGCGGATTCTCGCTTACCGCTGCAAATTTGGCAGTACCGGCCAGGTAAAATGGAAGATGTTACGAAGCAGTATCCGGTGGAAGTATACACCAATGGTGCTGAGTTGTGGCTGGAATCTCGGAAGCGATCGAGCGAAGATGCAGAGGTAAAAGGCGTGTTGGCGGCCTTCATGGCGAGCAAGTATGTCGCGGGTCAGGAGGCGGAAGGTTGGCGGTTGTTGGAGAAAGTTTATCAAGGGCGCGATCGCACTCAATTCTTTGGGAAGTTGCGCGAGTTTTTGGTGAACACGGGTTATGCGAGTAAGTAGGTTTGGATTTTTTTAACCGCAGATGAACGCGGACAAGCGCGGATAAGATGTAGGGTGCGCTAGGCGCACCTTAACTGGTTAATTATCTCAATCATGGATGCAAATGACACTCTCATGGTGGCTAATTTTTAGGTACGTAGTTGCGCTTCAGCGCTCTTATATATATAATACAAGAGCGCTGAAGCGCAACTACGTACCTTATATTTAATATGACAGTTGCATCTAGGACTTTATTTATTTTGCTTACCATTCAAAGTCTCTCTGCACATATTCGGCTAATTCTCGATTGTGCGGCTGAAAATATTCGCGCAGTCGCTGACAGACAACATCATTCGCGGGCTGATAATTCCCACCGTTATATTGTTTGTAATCGCTGAGTTGATGATCTGGTAAATCTAAAAAATCAAAGACTTGGCTGAGTGTCGCAGCCGGATTTGCATAAAATTCTTCACTCTGCAATATTAAAAACTGTTCCCTGGGAAAAAGATTCATCCACTGTTTGAGACTGCAAGCATAAAGACTCTTATAAATATAATGACAATCTTTCCAATAACTTTTATCTGCTAAACTTGTTTCGGTAGCGTCTGCGAGTAATTGTAACTCGGCATCGATCGCCTTTTCAAACGTCCTGGATTCCGTTCCGCGCCTCACCAGCATTTGATAGTGCGACAAAGCGCGATCGACTGGATTTCGCAAAATCACAATCAGCTTAACTTTTGGCAAACATCCGTGCAATCTTGACGCAGCTAGCGGGTGAGTCAGATAAGTCGGAGTTGCTTCTCCTGTCAAAAAATGATGCGCGTCTATTGGCGGCGGAAAGTGCGCTTGATACCAAGCTAATCCTTTGTTGAAATGTTCTGAGAAGAAACAGATTTCTTTATTGGCAGCGGGTAAAATCTGAGGGTGTGCAGTGATATATTTGTAGAGAGAAGTTGTGCCGCACCTCGGAGAACCGATGATGATGAAATCGGGTTCGCACAATTGGGTTGAATTCCATTCTACTTGGGACAGTTCCGGGCGAGATGCTACAGTTTGCAAGCGGACTGCGGTTTGAAAAAGTGCGATCGACTCCTGGATTTTTCCCTGCTTGCTCAGCGCCACAGCCAAGTTAATGTAGGCTAAGGGAAAATTTGGCAAAATCTCGATAACTTCGCGGTACAGAGCCACCAAACCGTCAATGAGAGGAGAATCTTTGGGGAGGGGCGCGTACATTAACGGGAAGTAAGCGGCGGTAAAGTTTGGTTGCAGGAGAATGGCTTTTTGGTGACAGGCGACGGCTGCGGCAATTTGGCCGTTTTGTTGCAGGGCTTTTCCTAAATCGTAGTAAGCTGAGGGCGAATTGGGATTTTGGACGATCGCATTTTCGTAAAGCGCGATCGACTGTTGCAATTTCCCCTCTTCCTTTAGTGAATCTGCCACAGAACTGTCATCAAAGTTCATACTGGAATCCTGTAATAACCGCGCATCATCACCTTAATATCTAAATGCTTCATTTGGGCCGTAGAAGCATCGTGAATCATATTTTCAGTCGGTGCAATATAAGCCTCACCCGGTGCAATTCTCAGCTTCACCACCGGATATTCTGGGTAGCGCTGCATAAACTGATAAGTTAACTGTCGCGTCCAAGGTTTCCCAATATCAGCACCAGAACATCCCAGCATTTGAAAAATGTCCATCTCCGTCAAATTCACAAACAAAAAATAACGGCTGTCCCGCCCTAAATTCACACAAATCCGATTAGTAGCCTCCTGCTTTTTATCCAGGGGCAGATTGTCCCAACTATCAGTATGCAAACCGTTGCGACAACCGCGTTTGTTATCAATTGTCGCCGTACTCAATCCCGGCTGTCGGCCTCCCATACCGCTGATAACTGGCGGCGAATCCGACAGACAAAAAGGCTTAAAATAGTCAATTAGTCGATCGAGTATCTGTCCGCATTTTTCCTGAGACTTAAACTCAGCCACCTGTAGGGGAGTGGTTAGCGAAGCGATAGCAGCATCAGCCAACAAAGCCAAAACATCCGCAGGTAAACGCACAATTCCGACACCCGCATAGTGGGGCGGCGGTTCGTCTGTCCAAAGCAGCGCCGACTCTGCGGGCGTCGGTTCCCTCCAAGGTTCTTTGGGCATAAAAGCACCTTCACAATACTGAAGGCGATCGGGCGAAGTGTCAACAGCTAGCTGCGTACCCGAACTCAGCCACACTCGGGGAATTGTGCACTCTTTTGTAGTTTCTAACTCCCGATTTTGACAGCGATAAATTACTATACTTTGACGGAGATTGCACATTATTTAATATTGCTCAATCGCACTTACTAAAAACCTGTTTGCAGCATCGAACTTTAGTCATATATTCCCTATTTGAAGTTCGTAGTAAGGACTTTAGTCCTATCTTCTAAGTTTCAGGTTCGTAGTAAGGACGGGAGCATCTCACTTTTGCAAAAAAGCAATTTCTTTACAGTGCGAGCGTCCCCGCTCGCGATCTATACTCGCGAGCGGGGACGCTCGCACTGTAAAATCAAAACATCAAAACTGAGATGCTCCCGTAAGGACTTTAGTCCTATCTTCTAAGTTTGTAAAGCAAGGACTGAAGTCCTGACTGCGAACTTTTTAAAGTTGGGAAATCTTGCTTAATGAGTGCAATGAGTGCAGTGAGTGCAGTGAGAACACATCGCCCCAACCTCAAACCCTTCAGCATTCGGGAACTGCCAGAGAGTTTGTGTTAAAGTTGTGCGATCGACATTCTGGCGAGGAACCGAAGAAAAAGTCAAGACGCGGGCTTCATCGTCTGTGCTTTCCACCAAAATTTCGCCCTCAGCAACCTTAATTGCATCTCGGTGCAAAATGCTGATCCCGAACATTCCAGTCATTCCCAATTCTGACAGTTTACCCGCAATTTCATTCAGAAATTCCGAGTTATTGACAACAGCTTCTGACCGTTCAACTGCTGCCAAAACAGCCTCAGTAACGCGGACAAATTCTAAGGGAAACCAAACCCATTCGCCTGATGCTTGATTTTGTTCCACCTTCCACATATAAGGAATAGCATCGCCGTATTCTGCGGTTGGCTTAACATAAGCATTGTTGCCATCAAACTCTTCAACCAACCTCTCGTTATCCGAGAGGTCAAAGTGTTTGTGAAGCAAGCAGATACCAACCTGTTTTTGCAAGCCGTGACTGCGGATGATAGCACCGAGTTCGGTCATGTTGTCTTGGGCTTGTTCCAGTAGGTCTCTTGCCGTAAAAAAATGCTCTAAACTATCGAAAACATCTGGCTTGTAAGATGTCAGCATACAGGTTTAGGTTCCTTCTAAATATTCACTAAGTAGACGATATTTAACTTTTGCTCAAATGTCAACTAATTGCTCGCTATTCGCAGATTAATCTTTCTTATGCGTGAATATACCGGGATTTTATGAAAAATACCAAAACCTGTTGCTGTTTTAGAGCCTAAGCTAAAATAAATATAAAATATCAGATCTAAAATCACTTAAAATGGTATATTCACCTGCTCCTTGGCACCTGCAAGGTTATGCTGTTCAGACTTTGCAATTGGTAGATGTAGCACGAGTGCGCCCCTTGGTTCCCTCTGAGTTAGAAATTGTCTGTTTATTGCCAGGAAAAACGCTAGGTGGCATTTATATATCCTCCTACGGGCTGGGTTCCGTGATGGAGTACAATGAGTTAATTGTAGTTAGCGCGATCGCCAGTTATGCAGGAAAATGGGGCGCTTGGATTTCGCACATCTACGTAGACAACCCTAACTCAGTAGCTGGCGGGCGCGAAATTTGGGGACTTCCTAAAGAATTAGCTCAGTTTAGTTGGGAAGGCAGCGATTCAGTAAAAGCATCACCGCTAGGCTACCGCGTCACAGTTAGCCAAGGAAATCTGCAACTGTGCAGTCTCAATTACAGCAAACAAAGTTTTGGATTTCCCCTACCTTTGAGCGGAAATATTTTTAGCGCCGATCGCACAAATTTGCTAATGTTTAAAGGAGAGTTCCAGTCTCGCATCGGCTTTATCAAAGGCGAAGTAGAAATCTCTGAAGAGAGTCATTTTGCCAATCTAAATTTAGGTCAGCCATTGCTCGCAGTTGGCTGCGAAGAGATGCATTTAATTGCAGGTGCGCCGAAACTTGTAGGGAACATAGCTGCTGAATTCACTTATTAGCTGGAATCGGTAGGTGGGCAATATAAATATATAGCGGCTATCAGAAAGATGAGGTACGTTGTTGGGCTTTAGCCCTCTTTGTCTGGGAGGTTATGTAAGCTGTCAGTCATACCTCATCTTTCTGAGAACCGCTATATAGCCTTTCTTAAAAAGATGAGGTACGTAGTTGGGCTTGGGCCCTCTTCGTTTAGTGGTTATATAAGCTGTCAGTCATACCTCATCTTTCTGAGAACCGCTATATATCTTTTGCAAAATTCCTTTTAATCAAATTTTGGAACGGGCAAGATGCCCGTTCCACAAAAAGAATTTTTTCTGTGGAACGGGCAGAAGAGCCCGTTCCTAGCTATTTTTGCAAAAGGTTTAATGCCCACCTTACTTTACTCAAATTAAATGCCAGCGCCCGGAGCGACTTGGGCACCCATTTCTAAAACTGTACCGCGCAGGAAATCAATTTGCTCTTGAAAGTCCATGCCTTGAATCTTTCCTAATAAAGCTTGTCCAGCTTCGGGAAGTTGATAGTTAGGAGGCACGGGAATAATAGTTCCTTCATCCATTACCACCTTCTAAAGTAGGGTTCGTAGTGAGGACTTCAGTCCTTCTTAATTTTTGCGGACTAAAGTCCTCACTACCAACTTTCTACAGTAAGGTTTGTAGTGAGGACTTCAGTCCTTATTAATTTTTGCGGACTAAAGTCCTCACTACGAACCTTTTTTTACGTAGGAACCGAGATAATAGGATTTCAAAGAAAATAGGCTGGAACACAGCCAGCCTAGAATCAGGAGAACTTTAATGGAAACTTGTGGAAATTCTAGCTAAACAAACCCGAAATACCGCCGACTGCTATTGCTCCAGCCAATGCCGAAACCACCACAGAAGTTAGAGCCGTACCGAACAACCACCAAGCAGCAGTTGCGGCGGCTTCCCGCGCATCTTCTGCTTGCTGTTTGGTCTTGTTCTTGATCTCTTTAATCCGTTTTTTGGCTTCAGTTTGCAGGCGTTCGGCGCGCAATATAACGCTGTCCCGGGCTCCTTCCATTTGGTCAACAATTCGGTGAGCGTCTGTCTCGGAAATATCGGAACGAGAACTCAGTAGCGCTACTAAAGTACCGCGATCGAATTCACCCAAACGCTGTTTAATCGCGTCAAATCCGGCCTGCGGATCGTCAAATACTTTGCGGAAGTCCCGCTTGATTCCTTCGTAATTGAGCTCCGGCCGATCGAGCGAATTGAGGTAATCCCGGATTTTTGAGAAAATACCGTCAATTGTTGACTGGAACTTGTCTTGTACCATTTGAATTTGTTCGACAAACTCGTTGCGGACAGATTCAATACGATCGGCAATTTGGTTCGCTTCCTCTTCGGAAATGTCTTCCCGCTGGGACAGCAAGGCTACCAAAGTACCGCGGTCAAAGTGCTTCAGCCGATCGCCCAAACTTTGGATCCCCGCTCCGGGTTCGTTAAACAGCAACTGCAAATCTCGCTTGATACCGTCAGGATTGAGCTCTTCCTTGTCCGTATTCCGCAGGTAATTTTCCAAACTTCCTTGGAAATCCTTGACAGTTTTTTGAGCGCGAGATGCCAAGCGGCGGGGCGATTTCACGATGCTGCGAATCGAATCTTGCACGCGATCGATCGTCCGATTTACCTGTTCTTCGCTCAAATCTTCCCGCTGCGAAAGCAACTTGACCAAGGTTTCGCGATCGACCTGAGACAGTCTTTCCCGCAGCGCCAAGGCACCTTCTTTCGGATTTTCAAACAATTTGGTCAAATCCCGATTGATGCCTTCAGGATCGAGTTCTTCCAGGTTAGTATGGCGCAGGTACTCGCCAATTTTGGTAGTAACTTCCTCGTACTGCTGCTTAGCTTTGTCTGCAACTATTTGCGGCGCGTGGATAATGTTGTCGCGCACGGATTCGATTTTGTCGATCGCCCCATTTACCTGTTCTTCGCTGAGATCTTGGCGCTGCGACAGCAGTTGCACCAGAGTATCGCGATCGAATTGAGACAAGCGTTCTCTCAGCGCTTTCAAACCAGCTTGCGGGTCGCTTAACAGCGTTTGAAACTCGCGCTCGATCGCTTCAGGATTGAGTTCTTCCTTATTAGTATTGCGGAGATACTCTTCTACCTTTTGGCGCACTTCTTGCGCTTTCGATTTCGCTTGCTCTTGCAATTCTTGTGCTTTGGAAATTACGCGATCGCGCGAACTTTCGAGCCGCCCGATTAACTGATCCGCTTCCTCGGGGCTAAAATCTTCCCGCTGGCCGAGCAATTGTACCAAAGTATCGCGATCGAATTGCGACAGGCGATCGCGCAACGCCTCAAAACCAGCATCGCGATCTTCCAACAGCGCTTGGAAGTCCTTCTCGATACCTTCAGGATTCAATTCTTCCTTGCCAGTCGATCGCAAATAATTCTCAATCCGACTACGCAAATCTTGAGACTGTTCCTCACCAGCAGCACCTTGCACAATTTCCAGAACTTCTTGGCGCACGCTTTCAAGCTGTTCAGAAATTTCCGCAGCCTGTTCCTGACTGAAGCCCTCACGGCGCCTCAGAATGCCTGCAAAATACTCAGGATTTAACATCTCTAACTGGCCCAAAACAGCTCCCGGAGAAGCTTCGGCATCGTAAATAACATCCCTAAATTCCTGCTTGATAGTTTCTCGGTTGAGATGCCAAGGTTGAGCATTCAGCAAGTAATTTTCCACATCAGCCTTCGCTGTATTGAAAGGCAGCGCAGGCACTTTGTCGCCCACCTTAGAAGCCAAAGATTTAGCTTGTTCCTTGCCTTTTTCAGTCAATTGCTGCAACTGACCAGAGATTTTTTCCACATCCAAATCCGACAAATCCGTCCGCGACAAAACAGTGCCGACAAGAGCTTCCACACCCAACAGCATCGCGCGCTTCATGCCGCTGCTGGATTCTGATTTGTTTTCCCGAGTTTCCAGAATTTGAGATAGCTTGGCATTGAGTTCATCAGACTTCAGCAAATCTGGAGCCGCAAACTTGAGAAAATCAACTAACTCTAAATTCGGGTCTTTCTTATCTTGCTGCTTGCCGAAAGTTTGCTTCCAAACACCTTCGAGTTGGTCGGCAACTTGATTTATTTCATCCTTAGAAAAATCGCTGCGGCTGCTAATTAAATCCACAAAAGTCTGGCGGTTAACATTCTTCAGAACATCGCTTCCCGCCAGAGATTTGATATCAGTATCGCCCAGCAACTTTTCAAATTGACCGCGAATTTCCTTAACATCCAGCTTCGGTAACTGCAAAGAACCGACATAATCTTGGATGGTTTCGCGAATGCTATCCGGGTCTACAGCCGAGCCCAACTCGCGGCGGACAGCAGCCACAGACGCCTCTACAGTGTTTACCATTTGGTCGCTAGCCATCTTGCCGCCGATCGCAGAACCAGCAGTACCCATGACACCTTGAATGCCGGAAAAAGCAGTTTTGATCAAGGAACCAATCATCGAACCGACGGCGCTAGAACCGAGCCATACCAGCGTTAAAAAGTACGCCGACCAAATGACCACACCAATAATTGCCGCGCCGTCTACCGAGGCAATTGAAGTTAGTTTGACCGCCAGAAAACAAGCTAAGAATAAAGCTAGGTTAACTGTGACTAAAATCCAACCGCCGACCAAGCCTTCGATCTTGCGAACTTTAGTGCCCAAAGTTTCGGACTCATCATCGTCATCGTCGGGTAAAGCCTCA
Organism: Microcoleus sp. PH2017_28_MFU_U_A; assembly: GCF_020738035.1. NCBI lineage: Bacteria > Bacillati > Cyanobacteriota > Cyanophyceae > Oscillatoriales > Microcoleaceae > Microcoleus > Microcoleus sp. PH2017_28_MFU_U_A. The sequence goes on along the minus strand of NZ_JAEQCX010000044.1, from coordinate 111,360 downwards.
TCCCAGTTGGAGATTTTGGCGGCGATCGAGAAATTTGTTAACAGGAATTGGAAGCCAAAAGCCATGATGACTCCGGCGATTAATGCCACAAAAAACTGAGGACTCAGAAACATCAGCCCTCCGAGATCGGGGTGGTCAAACGGGACATCTATTTCTATTGGCATTTGAGCAATATTGAATTTTGGACTGTACAGCGACATTAATAACTCGCTTTCAAACATAAATTACCTCCTAAAGTTTGATGCCGAATTAGGCATATTGAAATCTGCCCCTAACTTTTAAGTAGGGGATTTGCAACTTTTTAGATGGTGGTTTGTTTCGTCAGGCTTTATCTTACAGAAGCCTTGATTCGTGCAATCCGGATGAGTAGTAAATCAGTTCTCTAGCTATGTCATCCTTACTGCTGATTATGGCTCTTGAAGCTGAAGAATAAATCCCTCTAAAGTCAGAAATGGTATGTTTGTAGGGGCGAAGCATGACCGCAGTGAATATAAGATTATAACTAATAACTTATATGCGGTCATGCTTCGCCCTCTTCAAAAACCAGATGCACCCGGCAAGTTTGAAGCGGGGGCGATCTATAGTAGTAAGGTACGATGCGGCGCACCCTACATATCGTAGAGTGCGCTCTATAGTTAGGATTCCGTTTGATTTTTCCGGGAGAAAACGAGCTAGTAATTCCGGGCGATCGAGCTGCATAATCAGTCGTATGATTTCAAGAGGTTCAAGTTGAATCAAAGGCTCAATTATTGGGGCTAATTCTTCATCGATTTCGCCAAATCTTACTTGTAATATACTCTCAAGAGTCTCGCGTTTACTTTGCTGAATACCTTGCTGAATACCTTGCTGAATACCTTGCTGAGTTGCTTCTTCAAGCCGTTTTAAATAGAGCGGTGACAGTTCCATAATTAACTCCCGATCTTCTCGATCTATGTCTTGGCGGACTTCTCATATCGTTCGCAAGTTGTACAACAATTCTAACGCGTTCAACCGAAACAAATTATCAGACGGTAATTCTCTCAATTCGGTAATAGCTTGCTTTTGCACGTTTCCCTTCCCCAAAACCCTAAGCCACAGCGTTTCGGGAGTGCGGGGGAGTTGGTGAATAGCAATGATTGCTGCTTTCAGAGACACATTCAAAAAATAAACTCCACTTACCCAATTTTCAGGTTCAGAAGTCGCCCCAAATCCAGCTAGCATCGCATCGGAAACAGTCGGCGACAGTATCCAGAGTTGGGGCAAATCAGCCTCTGCAATCTGGGTATTATCTCTAGTGGCGACTCGTTCATATTCAGCATGGACATCAAAGAGTTTACCCAGACAACTGCGAATTTCTCCGGTTTGCACAGGACTGCGGAATGGTTCAATTACAGCGGGTTTTGCTGCAATTTGACCCAGAATGCCGAGGGCTGTGGGTTCTACATCAGGTTCCGCTTTTGGGGCAAAGAAAACGTCAATCTGCCTCACTTCTCCAGCAATGTCATGGCTGGTTGCGACATTACCGAGAGGGGTTAATAGTTCTTTGAGATATTGTTTTGCGAATTGATCGTGAATGAATCTGGTTATGAGAATTATCAGCTATAAACTGTTTAAAAACCTCACGGGCAACTATCAACTAAGAGAGGGTTCTCACGGGGGCACTGCCCCTACCTGTCAACGGGAGCATCTGTGTTTTGCATTTATAGTGCGAGCGTCCCCGCTCGCGTATTGTACAGTACGCGAGCGGGGACGCTCGCACTATGAATAATAAAAAAATGCTTTTTACAAAACTGAGATGCTCCCCCTGTCAACTATCAACTGTCAACCGTCAACTGTCAACTGTCAACTATCAACCGTCAACTGTTTGCAGCATTTCCCCTCACAGTTGCGCCGGCTGCGAATACAGCCGTACTCCTCAAAACGTTCGCTGTGTTTGCGAACAGTAGGATAGGCTACCAGATGTAAAGGAATTCCGATTAATTTGTACAGCAATCGACCAGCAGCATGAAGAATATCCCAAATTTCGCTTAAGTTAGGTTCTCGCACAAATTCTCCAATTTCATCTTGTAATGCAATCCACTGAGATAGGAGAGTAGGATGGTGACAATTATCAAATGCTGCCATACCTTTTTGATAATTTTTCCAAAGTTTATTCATAGATTTCATCAAATCAGGCTGAGTTCTGATAATATCAGAAGTTAATCTGAGATGACAATTATCCGGTATTTTAAGGAAATCAGCCAATGCGACTCTCTCAAATGCTTTTCGTCACCCTGCGGGAAGACCCCGCAGAAGCAGAAATCCCCAGCCACAAACTATTACTCCGTGCTGGATACATCCGACGCATCGGTAGCGGTATTTACGCTTATCTCCCTTTGATGTGGCGAGTTCTTAAAAAAGTATCCCAAATTGTGCGCGAAGAAATGGACGCTACCGGCGCTCAAGAATGTCTCCTCCCGCAACTGCAACCGGCCGATTTGTGGCGGGAATCCGGCCGCTGGGATACCTACACTCAAGCTGAAGGTATTATGTTTGCTATGAAGGATAGGCAGCAGCGAGAAGTGGGACTGGGCCCGACTCACGAAGAGGTAATTACTACAATTGCTAAAGATATGATTCGTTCTTATCGGCAATTACCCGTACATCTCTATCAAATTCAAACTAAGTTTCGCGATGAAATTCGCCCGCGTTTTGGGTTGATGCGCGGTCGCGAATTTATCATGAAAGATGGCTATTCTTTCCACACGAGCGAAGAAAGCTTGAAGAAAACTTATCAGGATATGGCTCAAGCTTACAGCAATATGCTGCGCCGATCGGGCTTGGAATTCCGAGCGGTAGATGCTGATTCTGGTGCGATTGGCGGCTCTGGTTCTCAAGAGTTTATGGTGCTGGCAGAAGCGGGAGAGGATGAAGTTCTATATACTGAAGATGGTCAGTATGCTGCTAATGTGGAGAAGGCTGTGTCGATGCCTGCTGATGCCCAAGCTTCGCCTTTTGCAAGTTTTGAAAAGCGGGAAACGCCGGGAACTGAAACAATTGCTAAACTTTGCAAGTTTTTGAAGTGTTCTCCGACGCAAGTTGTCAAAAATGTGCTTTATCAGGCTGTTTATGATAATGGCATGACTGTCTTGGTGTTGGTAAGCATTCGCGGTGACCAAGATGTGAATCAGGTAAAGTTGCTGAATGAATTGACAAAGTTAGCTGGCAATTATCAAGCTAAAACAATCCTATTTTTGACTGTTCCTGATGCGGAAGCTCAGCGGAAATGGGCGGCTAAATCTTTGCCTCTGGGTTATATGGCTCCGGATGTTGCTGATGATTATATCGCTGGAAGTAAGGAGGTAAATTCTAAGTTTTTGCGTTTGATCGATCGCACTGCCGTCGATCTAACAAACTTTGTCACTGGTTCCAATGAGTCAGGATACCACGTGGTCGGCGCCAATTGGGGTAAAGAATTTCCGCTACCAGCAACGGTTGTGGGCGTCAGAACTGCTAAAAAGGGCGATCGGGCGGTGCACAATCCCGAACAAACTTTGCAAACCGCCAGAGGCATCGAAGTCGGCCACATCTTCCAATTAGGCACCAAATACTCGCAAGCGATGGGCGCCACCTACACCAGCGAACAAGGCGAAGAAATGCCCTTTATCATGGGCTGCTACGGCGTCGGCGTGTCGCGGCTGGCTCAATCTGCGGTAGAACAATCCTACGATAAAGACGGAATAATCTGGCCAGTGGCGATCGCGCCGTATCACGCCATCATTAGCATCCCCAATATTTCCGACGCCCAACAAGTAGAAGTCGCCGAAAAACTCTACAATGAACTCAACCAATCCGGAATTGAAACCTTACTAGATGACCGCGACGAACGAGCAGGAGTTAAATTCAAAGATGCAGATTTAATCGGCATTCCCTATCGCATTGTTCCGGGTCGTTCGGTGAAATTAGGGAAAGTTGAAGTTGTGGAAAGAGCAACTCACAAAGCCCATGAAATTCTGATTGAGGAAGTCAATTCTACTTTAAAACAGTGGATTGATGCTGCCATCAAATAAGTTTTTGTAACGGTAATACCAATTTAATGTGAAGTTGCATATATCTCGATCCCCTAAATTCCCCTGGTGGGAGGGGGGACTTTGACCGGAATCTTGTCCCCCCCTTAATTAAGGGGGGTTAGGGGGGATCGGATTCGGGAGTAGCCTCACAAAAAATTGGTATAAGGTGCTTGCTGCACCTACATTGAGGCTAGCAAGGTGCGCGCAGCGCACCCTACATAAACTTATATAAAACTTAAAACTCGACATGAATCTGAACCTAAATCAGTTTCTTCGATTCCCTCAATCCCGAATAGGGCGCTACTTAGCCCAAGTAACTCTCGTGGCGATCGCTTACGCCGTGGGGGCGAGGCTAGCATTTGCAATTCAAGGTGTCAATCCCTTTGCTTCCTCGGTGTGGCCGCCCGCAGGAATTGCACAAGCCGGACTTTTATTGTTTGGCCCAAAAGCCTGGCCTGCGATTGTTTTGGGTATATTTTTCCTCAATTTAGTTAACCCAAGCGAACAGATATTTGCAATTTGGGTGGGAGGCAACGTAGGAGCAGTTTTGCAAGCTGTTTTTGCAGCCACTGTGCTGCGCTGGCTGGGGTTTCGTCCGTCTCTAGAACGTTTGAAAGATGTAGTTAATTTAATTTTATTGGGCGGTTTAGTTTCTACTCAGATTAGTTGCACTATTGGCGCGTTTTCCATATATTTAGCTGGCAAAGTAGATTGGGCAGAATACTGGTCGCTCCGGTGGAATTGGTGGCTGGGAGATGCAATGGGAGTTTTAATTTTAACTCCTTTGATTTTAATATTTTTGCGTCCTAAGGCAACCGCCGATCGCTTAAAAAGACAAACCGAACTCCCTAAAAATTATTTAATTTGGCGGGGAGTATGGTTAATATTATTAATTGGGGTAAGCTGGCTTGTCTTTGAGTCAAAAAATGAAGCTTCTATTTCTCGCTATCCCCTGGAATATTTGCCGTTTCCTTTGATAATTTGGGCGTCGCTCCAATTCGGTCAGCGGGCCGCTGTCTTAGGATCGTTTCTTGTGTCAAGTATCGCAATTTTTGGCAGTTCTCACGGATCTGGGCCATTTATAGCTAAAGCCGAAAATATTAGTCAGGCTATCTTATTTTTACAAGCTTTTATGGCGGTAGTTACGATTACTTCGTTGTTATTAGCCGCGACGGTAGCCGAACGCGCGGAGGCAGAAAAATCTCTGCGAGTAAGCGAAATTAAATATCGAGAATTGGTGGAAAATGCTAACAGTATTATTGTCAAACTATCTCCCGACGGCACGATTACTTTTTTTAATGAGTTTGCAGAAATATTCTTTGGCTACAATCAGGAAGAAATCCTGGGGAAAAGTGCTGTGGGAACAATCATTCCCATGAGCGACATCGAAGGGAATAACTTAGAGTTGGTTTACAATCAGATTTTACAAAATCCCGATCGCTTTACTAGCTATGAAAATGAAAATATTCGGCGTAACGGATCTCGCGTTTGGGTGTCTTGGGCAAATAAGCCGCTGGTTGATGCAGCAGGAGAACTTTTGGGCATCCTCTGCATCGGGACAGATATCACCGATCGCCGAAAAGCTGAAATAGAGCTGCTTCATCTGAACGAAAAGCTGGAAATCCGAGTTGCAGAGCGGACAAATGCCCTGAAACAAAGCGAACTTCAGCTACAGAAACAGAAATCGGCATTAATTGATTTAGCCAAAAATAAAGCGCTGAATCAAGGCGACTTAACCAAAGCGCTTCAAGAAATCACTGAAACTGCTAGCCGTACTCTGGAAGTTGCGCGATCGAGTATCTGGTTGTACGATCGCCCTAAATCCAAGATGGAGTGCCTGGATTTGTTCGATCGCGCCCTCAACCAGCACTCAGAGGGTATGGAATTAGCAGAAGCAGACTATCCTGTCTATTTTCAAGCACTCCGAGAAGAGCGCGCAATTGCTGCCTTTGACGCCCAAAAAGATTTTAGAACTAGAGAATTTGTGGAAGCTTACCTAATTCCGTTAGGCATCACTTCCATGCTAGATACGCCGATTCAGATAGGCGGAGAAACAGCAGGAGTCCTCTGTTTAGAACACGTAGGAATGCCGCGTTATTGGACTATCGAAGAACAAAGTTTCGCTGTTTCTCTAACAGACTCTGTAACTTTTGCAGTGGAAGCGCGAGAACGCCAGCGCGCTGAAGCAGCCCTGCGACAAGCTGAGGCAAAATACCGCAGCATATTTGAAAATGCGATCGTCGGCATCTTTCAAACTACTCCAGATGGAGAATATCTTAGCGTCAACCCAGCTTTAATTCGCATTTATGGTTACAGTTCCTGTGAGGAAATGCTGGAAAAGTTAACTGATATCAACCGCCAGCTATATGTAGACCCGGAACGCCGCGCCGAAGTCATCCACTTAATGCGAACAAACGGCAAAGTATCGGATTTTGAATCTCAAGTTTACCGCCAAGATGGCAGTATAATTTGGATTTCCGAAAATGCTTATACTGTCTGCGACATACATGGAAATTTGCTTTATTACGAAGGTACTGTCGAAGATATCACAACTCGCAAAGAAGCTGAGGCAGCTTTGCGTTTAGAACAAGAAAAATCTGATCGTCTCCTGCTGAACATTTTACCGAAACCGATCGCCGAAAGACTCAAACAAGACCAAAGCATCATCGCCGATACTTTTGCCGAAGTCACAGTATTGTTTGCAGATATAGTCGGTTTTACTCAAATTAGCTCCCAAATTTCTCCGCCGGAATTAGTTTCCTTGCTTAACGAGATTTTTTCGACATTCGATCGCCTAGCCCAAAAGCACGGATTGGAAAAAATCAAAACCATTGGTGACGCTTATATGGTAGTTGGAGGGCTGCCGATGCCCCGCAGCGATCACGCAGAGGCGATCGCCCAAATGGCCCTGGATATGCAGCAGGCAATTATTGACTTCAGCAATACCAACAATCAAGATTTCAGCATCAGAATCGGCATCAACAGCGGCCCGGTTGTCGCCGGAGTCATCGGCATCAAAAAATTTATCTACGATTTGTGGGGAGACACAGTTAACACCGCTTCCCGTATGGAATCTCACGGCTTACCCGGTCAAATTCAAGTTACATCTGCAACTTACGAGCGATTGCAGGACAAGTATTTATTAGAAAGTCGCGGCACCATTGAAGTCAAAGGCAAAGGCGAGATGAACACTTATTTTCTCACAGGAATCAAGTTATAAAATAAGGAAAATGAAAGAGGCAAAAAGGAAGAAGTAATAGTAGTTGTAGGGTGTGTCGCTAGTGAAAAAACCTCAATTTAAATCAATTTTTTGAGTAGCAACGCACCTGTGCTTAGCCCGTACAAACAAAGCCAACAATTCTATTTAAATAATTAAAAATTCCCTAATAGTTTTGACGGTTGGTATAGTTAGTTAAAAATATAAAAGTCACTATGAACCAAAACAAAAATCAATTTATGCGATTTATTCAATCTATAAATTGGCAATATTTAGGAAAAATAGCTGTCATTGCCTTTGCTTACGCTTTAGGAGCTAAAATAGCATCTTCAATCCCCGGCGTGAATAAATTAGCTACCTGCGTCTGGCCGCCCGCAGGAATTGCCCAAGCAGCAGTTTTATTATTTGGTCGGCGCCTTTGGCCGGGAATAGCTTTAGGCGTATTTTTTTACGAGACTCTCAACCTCAAAATATCCTTAATAAATGCAACAATTAGTGCTTTTTGCGGTTGTTTGCAAGCTTTATGTGCATTTACTTTGCTGCAACAGTTCAAGTTTCGCCCCTCACTGGATCGACTAATTGATGTAGTCAGTTTAATCTTTTGCGGTGCTGTAGTTGCCACTCAAATCAACTGCACTCTCGGCACGCTGCGGCTGTGTTTGACTGGTCTTATTGACTGGAGCGAATATTGGGAAATTCGGTGGAATTGGTATCTTGGAGACACCTTAGGAGTTTTGATTTTTACTCCTATGCTGCTAATCTTTTACCAAAAGATAGCGACACGCAATCAACAAAAAATTAAGATTAAAACACTTGTAAATATAATTTTATGCGCCATATGTTTGCTACTATTAATAATAGTCAGTTGGCTAGTATACACATCAAAAACTGATAGTAATCTATCCGGCTATCCCCTAGAATACTTGCCATTTCCGTTGGTGATTTGGGCAACCATTCAATTCGGTCAGCGCGGAGCTGTTTTAGCATATTTTATTGTATCCAGTATTGCCATTTGGGGAGGCTCTCAGGGATCTGGCCCGTTTATTACCAAAGCCATAAATATTAATCAAGCAATCTTATTTTTGCAGGCTTTCATGAGCGTAATTGTAATTACTTCGCTGCTGTTAGCTGCCACAGTAGCAGAACGCGCATCAGCAGAGGATTTGCTGCGGCAAAGCGAAGTTAAGTATCGGGAATTGGTCGAAAATGCTAACAGCATTATTTTAAAACTAGATACAGAAGGTAATATTACTTTTTTTAACGAGTTTGCACAGAATTTTTTTGGTTACAGAGAAGAAGAAATACTGGGAAAACACGCAGTTGGCACAATTCTACCCCAGACAGATACAGGGGGAAACGACCTGGCCGTGTTATTGAGCAATATTTTAAATAACCCGGAACAGTATACAACAAATGAAAATGAAAGTATGCGGCGCAGTGGATCTCGCGTTTGCGTATCCTGGGCAAATAAACCGCTGTTTGATGCGGCCGGAAAGTTCGCGGGGCTGCTGGCAATCGGTACGGATGTCACAGACCGCAGGCGGGCTGAAATTGCGCTTTGCAAGCTGAATGAAGAGTTAGAATCTAGAGTTGAAGAACGAACTAATGCTCTCAATGAAACTTTAAATGCACTGCGAGTTCAACAAGCACAGTCAGAACGGTTGTTGTTGAATATTTTGCCTGAAGAAATAGCAAATCGGTTGAAGCGGGGAGATAGCACGATCGCAGATACTTTTGCTGATGTTACTGTATTATTTGCGGACATCGTAGGTTTTACTCAATTGAGTGCGCGAGTTTCTCCAACAGAATTAGTTGCGTTGCTGAATGATATTTTTTCGACTTTTGACAACTTAGCAGAAAGGCACGGTTTGGAAAAAATTAAGACGATTGGCGATGCTTACATGGTAGTGGGAGGGCTGCCAATTACTCGCCCAGATCACGCAGAGGCGATCGCAGAAATGGCCCTGGATATGCAGCAGGCAATTATTGAATTCAGCAATACCCACAATCAAGATTTTAGTATCAGAATCGGGATCAATACCGGCCCGGTTGTCGCTGGAGTCATCGGTATTAAAAAATTTATTTACGATTTGTGGGGAGACACCGTTAACACAGCTTCCCGCATGGAATCTCACGGTTCGCCTGGGTGCATTCAGGTGACAGTGGCAACTTATCAGCAATTGCGAGAAAAGTATTTTTTTGAAAGCCGCGGTGCGATCGAAGTTAAAGGTAAGGGGAGGATGACTACTTATTTACTGAAATGCCGAAAATTCCTCTAATCCAGGTTTTTCTCTAAAAGTTAAAATTTCCTGGACGCATCAATGCCCAAGAAACCGGGTTTTTTATCTAAATTTAAGGTTATGATGCAGTGTTTATCTAAAAAAACCCGGTTTCTGCCTCAACTTTTTCAGTATATAAAAGTAAGGGCGATCGCACTTTTAATGTATACGATCGCCCTTTGCTCAACTAACAAGATTATTTAAAGCTTGTAAAGATTAATTCCAGCTTCCTTAGCCATAATTTCCAAACCCTTGTGCTCCAAGGTTTTAATCGCCTTCGTAGAAAGGTGTAACTTGACCCAACGCTTCTCCTGCGGCCACCAAATCCGCTTCCACTGCAAATTAGCGCCTTGCAACTTGTGAGTGCGGTGGTGCGAGTGAGAAACCGCAAAACCGTTATTCGCCTTCTTACCCGTTAGCTGACATTTCCGTGACATATTGCCCTCCAGACTACTTTTTTTTGATGCAGCCTTTTATTATATATCAACTGCGTAGAACCCCCCTAGCCCCCCTTGTTAAGGGGGGGACAAGAAAACCTCCGATCGCTCTCTCAGCAAGGGAAATCAACTTTTGCTTCCGCAGTTGGCTTGCGCTTGGGCTAAGGTATGTTGTTGGGCTTTAGCCCTCTTTCCTAATCTTATAAAGAGGGCTGAAGCCCAACAACGTACCTAGTTTGTATAAAACCACTCCCCCTTAGCAAGGGAGGGGGGTTAATTACATTGCACGTTCAGTCAATTTTGTCAAGACATGGTTCGATCGCTCGACAAACTCCTGCATCCCTTCAGCATCGAAACCCTTCTGGGCCATCAAAGCCAAGTCATAAACGTGGTGACAAATCATGCTGGCCAACTGCGCCGAGGGAGACTCGCCGCCGCCTTGAATAATCGCACCCTGACTCAAATTAGCCAGATTTTGAATCAGCGGGTGAGACGTATTCACCAGCAAAACGTGTTCATCGGGGAATTGCGCTGCTTGCTGCTGCAAAAGCGCCGTCATATCGCGCATCCGGCGCAAAGCTTCTGGTAACAGGACGATCGCAGGTGGCGCCGCCTCAGCAGAGTCAGACTTCAAAGCTTCTGTGCGGATGTTTACTTTTGGCTTGTTGAGAGCATTTTGGAACAGTTCTTTAACTTGTTCGCTGCGAGTTTTATTAGTCGCCGGATCGACAATTTCGGCTTCTTTTTCTTTGTCAATTAGTGTGTCGTCGATGTCGGAATCCACCCGCGAGAATTTAACATCTGAGTATTCGCGTTCCAAGAAACTGATAAAGTGCGTGTCAATGAAAGAATCCATAAACAGCACTTCTAAACCTTGGCTTTTGTGCAGGGCGACGTAAGTTGCTTGTGACGCAGGTTCTGTGCAGTAAAATACGCGGTTTTCGTGGCGTTTTTGATTGCGTTCCAAATACTCTTTCAGCGTCGTGTAAGGTTGCGTCGAAGTAGAACTGTCCGATTTTGGAGTAACATCTTGCCACAAATCTCCGTCCTCAGTTTGCACCTGCACTTCTGGCGTTGCAATTTCTGGTTTTTCTGCTGTTGGTTCGTAGGTGCTGCGGTAGATTAAGATATCTTCGACTTGTTTTTTGAACTTATCATCGTTGAGAGATCCAAACTTGACAAAAGTGCCGATATCTTGCCAGCAACGGATGTATTCATCGCGGTCGTCGCGGTAAAGTTCTTTTAGGCGATCGCCCACTTTCTTCGCAATATAATCAGCGATTCTTCTGACTGTGCGATTGCTTTGCAAAGAACTGCGAGAAACGTTCAGGGGAATATCGGTACTGTCAATGACTCCCCGCAGCGGCATCAAGAATTTTGGAATAATTTCTTCGCAGTGATCGCTGACAAAAACTTGGTTGCAAAATAGCTTGATATTACCTTGGGTAACATCGACATCCGGCCGCAATTTGGGAAAGAAAAGAATGCCGTTGACAATGAAAGGATAATCTGTGTTCAGGTGTACCCAAAGTAGCGGCTCGTCTTGAAACGGATAAAGATAGCGGTACAATTCTAAGTAATCTTCTTTCTGCAAATTGCTGGCTGCTTCCCGCCAAATTGCCTTATGCTTGTTGAGTTCCTCTCCCTCAAATTTGATCGGAACTGGCATGAAATCGCAGTAAGTTTTGATTAGCTGCTTAATGCGAGTGGCTTCTACATATTCTAGTTCTTCGTCTTGGAGAGTGAGAGTAATCGTAGTGCCGCGTTCGGTGCGGGCGGATTCTGATAGTTCAAAAGCGGGTGAACCATCGCAATACCAATGTACTGCTTGTGCGCCTTCTTGGTAAGAAAGGGTGTCTATGTCTACTTTCTGAGCGACCATGAAAGAAGAGTAGAAACCGAGTCCAAAGTGGCCGATAATTGCGTCGTCGCCACTGCCTTGATATTTTTGAATAAATTCTTCGGCGCTGGAGAAGGCGACTTGATTGATGTATTTTTTTACTTCGTCGGCTGTCATCCCGATGCCGTTGTCGGTAATTGAGAGTGTTTTGTTTTCTTTGTCGATCGCAATATTGATTTGTGGTTCGCCAATGTCGCCGCTGTATTCGCCGGAACGGGAAACCATTTTGAGTTTGGCTATGGCATCGACGGCGTTAGAAATTAGTTCCCGCAAGAAGACTTCGTGGTCGGTGTATAGCGATTTCTTGATAATCGGGAAAATATTCTCGGTATGGATTGAGATTGTTCCCTGTTCTAAAACTGTCATAGATTTTCTCTCTGCTGACTGATGATTAATCACTATTTATTGATTTTGGGCGATCGCGCTACATATTGCCGAAGGGATTACCACAAAAAGATGATTCGGTTTTCCTCACATCTTGCACAATTCTCAATAAGCCTTTCACGGGCGGGCAGGATGCCCAACCCCTACTCCCCACAACAAGATTTAGTTTTTGTGGAACAGGCATCTTGCCTGTTCTTGAAAATGGTGCAAACTATCATCGGCGGGCAGGATGCCCACCCCACAACAAGATTTAGTCTTTGTGGAACAGGCATCTTGCCTGTTCTTGAAAATGGTGCAAGATGTCAGTTTCCCCCACATAGTAGCTCACAAAGGCAACCGCAGGAGAAATGTGCTACCAGAACCCAATTCGCTGCGGGCGCTGAGGCTGCCGCGGTGTGCGCGGGCGATCGCGCGGGCGATCGCCAATCCGAGTCCCGATCCGCCGGTATGGCGCGATCGAGATTTGTTGACTCGGTAAAAGCGATCGAATATCCGCCCTAAATCTGCCGCCGCTATCCCAATCCCGGTATCTTGCACCTGAATTATCGCCTCTTGGTGAGTGCAATCTAAGATTACTGTGACTTTTCCGCCAGGGGGAGTGTATTGAATGGCGTTGACAATTAAGTTAGTAACGAGACGGTAAAGTCGATCGGCATCTCCGACAACATTCAATGGATGCTGTACGCGGATTTCGGATGTTAGCGCTACCTGGGAGGATCTCGCCAAAGCAGCCAATTCCTCGACTAAATCGCCCACCAAGTCGTTTAAACAACAAAGCTGAGGGCGATCCTCTTCGAGGGCTTCGCTAACGGATTTCACCTGAGAGTCCATCCGCGCCAACAGCAACAAATCAGTGACTAACTGAGTCAATCGTCGGTTTTGGCGATCGACAGTCTGCAAAATTTCCCGTGCTTCTTTCTCATCCAATTGTGGCATTAACAGCGCCGATTCTACAGTGGCTTGAGATGCCGCTAAAGGCGTTCGCAATTCGTGGGCAGCATCCGCCGTAAACTGTTGGATTTGTCGGTAAGAAGAATAAATCGGTTTCATTGCCAATCCTGCCAGCCACCAACTAGAAAAAACCACCAAAATCAAGGCTGTCGGCAATCCTAATTTCAAAATTAATCTCACTGTACTGAGATAACTGTTGAAGTCTTGCAAGCTCCGTCCTACTTGAAAGTATCCCCAATCTTCCAGGGTGTTTGTGTGCAGTGATACAGAAATTTGGTGATAAATATTCCCTTTGCTGTCAGCGATTGTTTGCCAGTGTTGGGAGTTAAATATCGGCGGCAATGTTTCGGGATAAGCGCCTGCTGTAGCAATCAATTTCCCAGAAGAGTCAAATAAACGAATATAGTAATAGCTTTGGTTGATAGCGCTTAAAATATGGCGATCGGCTAACTGTTCTTTAACGCCGTTAACTCCAATTACGCGGAGGTTTGGCAAAAGTTCATTGACGATTGGTTCTAGGCGTCCGGGTTGCTGTAGCTTGATTTCGAGGCTATCGTGGAGTGTCCCCGCTACCGATTCTAGTTCGCGATCGATCGCAATCCAGTGCGCGTGGGCGATCGCCTTATATACACCAAATCCCAACAAGCTTAAAATCAAACCCATGACTGCGGCGTAGGAAATCGCTAATTGCGATCGAGTGCGGTTAAATAGTTTATTTTGATTCACAATTCATGATTGGGTAATTGGTAATTGGTAATTGGTAATTGATTGGGATGATATTTTTTTATTTACCGCAGAGAACGCAGAGGACGCAGAGAAGGAGAAAAGAGAGAATTAGTAGAAGGGAGGAAAATAAATAGTCTTTTCTGAGTCCGCAAAGGCGGACTTTGTTTGTGTAAATGCGATTTCAACTTTTCTTAGTCCGCGGAGGCGGACATTGTTTGTGTAGACGCGGTTTCAACCGCCGAGTCTAAAAGTAATTTTGAAGGCAGAATTCAACTTTTCATCCGATATCCGACGCCGTGGACAGTTTCAATTAAGTTCGCACAGCCAACGGATTCGAGTTTGCGCCGCAGCAAGCGCACTTGAGCGGCTACTACATTGCTAAAAGTATCTGCGCTGGCTTCCCATATCTGATTCCGAATTTGGTCAGTCGTGACAATTTGGTTCGGATGTTTCATCAAATATTCTAACAATTGAAATTCTTTGTTAGTCAGCGAAATTGTCTGGTTTGTGCCGTTTTGATTGAGATAAAAAGCTGTGCGATTCCCGCAATCTAAGGCGAGATTTCCGATTTGTATCTGTTGGGGCTGTATTTGGGGCGATCGCCTTTGCAGCGCCCGCAACCTTGCTAACAGTTCCGCCATCCCGAAGGGCTTGACTAAATAATCGTCAGCCCCCGCATCCAATCCCGCCACTTTATCTTCCATCCTGTCTTTGGCTGTCAGCATCAAAACTGGCAAAAAACTATGTTTGGCGCGCAATCTTCGCAGCAATTCTATTCCCGACAATCCCGGAAGCAACCAGTCAAAGATGGCTAGGGTGTATTCCGTCCACTGACTATCTAGATATTCCCAAGCTTCATTCCCATCCTGGGCCCAGTCAACTATGTATTTTTCTTGCTTCAAAGTGCGATCGATCGCCTTTCCTAAATCTGGCTCATCTTCAACTAGCAAAATTCTCATAAAAAGTAACCTTATGTCGCGCTAGGTACGTAGTTGCGCTTTAGCGCTAAAGCGCAACTACGTACCTTTTGAAAAGTACCAATTGCGTTAGGATATAATTAATTCTTCAACTCTAAATTAACAAAACCCCGGTCGATCCGACCGGGTTTTTACAACTAAATTCAACTCAAACTATTGAGTGAATGTAAAACGACCGTCTACTTTTTCTCCCTTAATATCCGCATTCACCTTCACAGGATACTGGCCTGGATCTTTGCCGGGAAATACAACAGCGTAATGTTTGCCTTCAGGATCGTATTTGAGAGCTAGGGTTTGTTGCTTTCCACTCGGCAACTGCACTTGTGCTGACACTTTTGCGTCAGGAACCGGTTCCTTTTTATCGCCTTTTTGCAGGTACAAATCTAAGTGAGTTCCAGTAGCTTGTTTTTCAGGTACAAACTCTAAATGGTAAGCTCCAGCATTGACAACTTGACCGCCTTTAGCTCCTTTTGCACCAGCGGGAGCAGCAGCGGGAGCAGAAGACGCAGGTTTTGAAGCAGCAGGAGGGGGTGTGGGAGTGATTTTTGTATCGCTTGCTTCGTCGCCTTTACCGCAAGCTCCCAAAAACAGCAGTCCGATACTGCCGAGAATAATTAAACTTGATTTGATCGTTTTCATGTGCTTGAATTTTTGCGGACAATTATTCGTAAATTATGGCATTTTAAAACAGGGCGTCAATCGATTTTAGATTTTAGATTTTAGATTTTAGATTTTAGAGGCGACTCCACGGATAAATCCGGGGGAAGAGAGGATTTTCGATTTTCGATTTGGGATTGATTCCACGGATAAATCACGTGGCGGGTACCATGAAGAAATTCGCTTGTCAAGGAAAATCATCAAAAAATCTTCAGCAATAGCCCGAATCGTTGCTAGAAAGCACTTAAACCAGTTTTTTCATCTTCAGCAACAGGCTCAGGTTCTTGAGGCCGTAAAAACTTCCCGAATTGAGCGTACAAAGCTGGCAAAACTAACAGAGTTAACGCCGTAGAAGTAAACAATCCTCCTAAAACTACGATCGACAAAGGTTGTAATATTTCTTTTCCTGGCCCGCCTTCTAAGACTAACGGTGCTAAACCCAAAGCTGAAGTTAAAGCGGTCATTAAAATGGCGTTGAGGCGTTCCATCGAGCCTTTAACAACGGCTTCTTGAAAGGGCATTCCTTCAGCAAATTTAGAGTTATAGTTGTCTACTAACAGCAAGCCGTTGCGGGTAGCTACGCCGAATAATGTGACAAACCCAACCAGGGAAGCGACGGAAATTATACCGCCAGTCAAAGCTACAGCAATTACTCCTCCAACTAAGCCGATCGGCAAATTGATCATAATCATCGCAGTTGAAGCGATCGACTTAACGGACAAGTACATCAAGACGGTAATGACCAAAAAGGCGATCGCGCTAAACACTATAATATTCTGCGAAGCCCTTTGTTCCGCCTCAAATTGACCGCCGTACTGGATAAAATAACCAAACGGTAACTGCACCTCCCGCTTGACTTTAGCTTGAATTTCATTCACAACCGATCGCAAATCCCTACCTTTCGCATTCGCCGCCGCCACAATCAGCCGAGAAACATTCTCGCGGTTAATCGTATTTGGGCCCGTACCGTATGTCACAGTCGCAACTTGCGCGAGGGGGATTTTACCCCCCCTTTCATCGCCCCCTTTATAAGGGGGGAAAAGAGGGGGGGTATCAACCAACAAATTCTGAATAGTTTCTAAGTTATTTCTGGCTTCAGGCTGCAACCAGACAACTAAATCAAAAGTTTGCTGTGCTTCCAAAACTTGGGATACAACTTTGCCATTTAAAGCTATTTCGATGATTTCTGAAAGTTCTCCAATTTTCAAACCGTATCTCCCCGCAGCTTGGCGGTTAAACTTAATTTGAATCTGCTGCACCGGCACCTGCGGTTCCAGTTGCAAATCCACAATTCCCTTCACAGTTTTCATTTGCGCTTCAACTTGAGCACCGATAGTGCGAAGTTGATTCAAATCCGGGCCAAAGATTTTCACAGCAATTTGACTCCTGACACCGGACAAAACCTCATCCATCCGGTGAGAAATAAAACCGCCGATATTTGGTGCAACTCCCGGCAATTTCGCAAATTCCTGCCGCAAATACTCCAAAGTTTTCGACCGATTTTTCATTCCTTCCTCGCTCAAACCAATATCGATGTGAGCTAAATTGACACCCGCAGCATCAGCATCGCCCGGAGCTCTACCCGATCGCACTTGCACGTATTCAAATCTGCGATCGTCCTTAAGTGCATCTTCCATCGCAAAAGCCGCGCTATCCGTCGCCTCCAAAGACACCCCTGGATAAAGCAGAATCGTATTCACCAAAGTTTGCTCCTGAAACTCCGGCAAAAACACCCGTCCAAAGGAAGGCAAAATAACTAAAGCAGCCACCATACTAGCAGCAGCTAAAACTAAAATTATCGCCGAATACCGCATTGATAATTGGATAAAAAAGTGATAGATGCGCTTGCAAAATCTCGGTAACCAAGGTTCCTTGGCACTCATGCGTTTGTTCGGCAATAAAATAGCACAAAGCGCCGGAGAAACGAACAGCGATTCTAAACTAGAAATCACCACAACCACCAAATAAGTAATCCCCATCGGCGTAAAAATTCGACCTTCTACACCCGGCAAAGTAAAAATCGGCGAAAACACCACAATCCCAATTATTGTCGCTCCAATTAACGAATCGCGCACCTCTTGACTGCCATCAAAAATCACATCCATCACCGGGCGCGGATGCTCAGAAGCCGTATTTTCTCGTAAATTGCGGTAGGTATTTTCAGCATAAACAATCGCATCGTCGATCGCAGTGCCGATCGCCACCGACAAACCACCCAAAGTCATCGTATTCAATCCCAAACCCAGCCAATACATCGCCAGCAGCCCGAACAGCCAAGTTAGGAAGAAATCGAGCAAAACCACCGTCAGAGTGCGCCAATTCATCAAAAACGGGATGAGAATGATGGTGACAATGATACTGCCTTCAACTAAAGCCGATCGCACATTCTCCACCGAAGAATTGATATACTCTTCCTGCCGGAAAGTCACAGTAACTTTAATATCTTTCGGCAAAGCTTGCTGTACCTCAGCCATTGCCGCCTCAACCGCCTTCGTTACCGTCGGAGTATCAGCAACGGGCTGTCGGTTTACCATCACAATCACAGCTTTTTTGCCGTTAAAACTGCCGTTTCCCCGCTTGATCGCAGCACCAATCTTGACATCGGCGACATCACCAATTCTGACGGGTATTCCTTGACGAGAGGCGATCGCAGATTGCTGCAAATCTGCCACCGATTCAATCCGCCCCACGCCTCGAATTAACGTTTCTTTATCCGGTGTAATTAAATAGCCTCCCGGTGCGTTAACATTGGCAGCCTTCGCCGCTTCCGCAACTTGCTGCAAGGACACATTAAAAGCTTTTAACTTAGCAGGTTCGACTAATACTTGATACTGTCTTTGTTCGCCACCGTAAGCCACAACTTGAGCAACGCCAGTCACGGCTAGAAGCCGATTTGTGACTTGCCAATCAACCAAACGGCGCACTTCCATCAAAGGAGTAGTTTCTGATGTAAAAGCATAGGTAATTACCAAACCAACCGGAGAAGTTGTCGGAGAAATTTGTGGTGTTTCTACCCCTGTGGGGAGTTTGCTTTGAGCTTGCTGCAACCTTTCGGTTATTAATTGGCGGGCTTGATAGATTTCAGTTCCCCAATCAAAGATTACCTTAATCGCAGAAAGGCCGACAGCAGAAGATGAACGTACTGCTGTTACTCCAGGAGTTCCGTTAATCGCACTTTCGATCGGTAGTGTTACTAAAGATTCGATTTCTTCCGGTGCGAGGCCCGGTGCTTCTGTCTGAATTTCGACTTGCGGCGGTGCAAAAGGCGGGAATACATCGAGGGACATTTTGGGGATGATATATAATGTCCAAAGACTAATAATAATGGTGGCGAGAACGACTAGCCAACGGCGATTAATTACCCATCTCAGAATAGTGCTGAACATTTAAACAGTTGACAGTTGACAGTTGACAGTTGACAGTTAAATAGCCATTCAATCTAGATTGACACCCAAGAATGAAATTAGGATGAAATCGTTTCTCTTTTAAGTCTGATTTATAAGTTATAGCGGTTCTCAGAAAGATTCGCGGACGTTGTTGGGCTTCAGCCCTCTTGGTTTAAGGGTTATGTAAGCTGTCAGTAGCTGTAGGGTGCGTCGCCATCTACAATCCTCAAAAAAAACGACAATCTCGTAGCGACGCACCTTACAAATCCTTTAAATAACCAATCGAATGTTCATCATAGTTATTATGAAAGCACCCAACAAATACTCACAAACTCTAAAAAACTTTGGCGAAACAGACTACAATCCAGTCCCGCCAAAGCGCTCAAAACGAGTAATCATGCGCGCTCAGTTCAAAGGGCGTAAAAAACCTATGATGTATATTTGTGATCGAGAAGAATCGCACAGATTTCTAGATGCAGATAAATGAATCAACTCTCAGACAAGGTGATTACTTGTAAACAAAAATTTTACTTTAAACTCTGGGTTTCTGCCTCCTGGCTTTTAACACGGTGGTTGTCATCATGCGGCAATTCATCTACTTTACTCGCATTGATTGCCACTGCGGAGGTAGAAAAACCATTTTTGGCATGACTTTGAGATGCTGCTAGTGCTGGAAATTTGCGCCGTTTTCCCAAAAATACCCCGGCTGTGAAAGTCAAGGATGCGATCGCAATTCCTCCCCCAACTCCCGCCCACAATAAAGACACAGGCAAATTATTAAAGTTAACCTCTGTTACCTTAGGACTTACCTCTTTCTTTTCCTCGCTTGTTGATGGCTTACTACCGCCCCGCAAAGATTGGGCGTAAAGTTGAGGCGCCCGCTGGGTTACAATCAAATCTCCATCGAATAAACCGCTCTTAATTTCTACTAAATCCCCCGCAGTTTGACCGACTTCAATGTCAACCGCTTGATAAGCATCGCCATTTTGGACGTAAACGGTTTTTTTACCGCTAACATCTACTACCGCTGTACTCGGAATTGCTAAAACATTAGTAACATTTTTGTTAGTTAAAATTTCCAACTCAGCAAACAATCCCGGCTTTAACTCGCCGTTACTATTATCTAATTCTGCTTTCACTGGGATAACTCGCGTTTCTCCTTGCACGGATGAGCCAATTAAGGTGATTTTTCCCTTGAAAATACGATCGCCCAAATTAGCAACTTTTACCCTGACTTCCTGGCCCTGTTTTACCTGATTCAAATCTTTTTCGTAAATGTTGGCGGTGGCAAAAACCCGGCTGTCATTTAAGACGCTCATCAACGGTTTTTCAGCGCTTACAGACTCTCCTGGGGTGATGGCGCGATCGGCAATCGTACCAGAAATCGGAGCAATTACGGTGACAAGTCCTCGATCGTTCGCAACAGTGCCTAATTGTTGCAGCCGCGCTTGATAGGCTGCGTCGGCTAAGCGAATGCGCGACTGAGCGACTGCGACGGCAGTTTTGGCGCGTTTGACCTGATTCTCGGCTTCCAGCACTTCCCGGCGGCTCTGAGCCTTGGTGAGTTGAGCTTTTGCCTCGGCTACCTTGCTTTGGGAATCGCGCAATTCCCGCACCGGCAGATCTACTTCGGCTTGTTTAATTTCGGTTTCGGCTTTAATAACTTCGGGACGGCTTTTTGCCTTGGCAACATTGGCTTTAGCTTCGGCGAAGTGAGATTGCGACTCTAGCATTGTACGCCGCGCGATCGCCCCTGACGCAACTAACTCGCGATCGCGATCGAACTGTTCCTTAGCCACAGTCAGTTCAGTTTCCGCCCGCGCTATCTCTGCTTGCGCTATTTCAATCTGACGTTGATAATTTTCCTTAGCAACTTTGACAACTGAACGCTTGTTTACTAATTCTTGCTCTCGTTGGTACTGCTTAGTTACCGCTGTCAGTTGAGTTTGGGCTTGTATTATTTCTGCTTCAGAGATTTGAATTTGGCGATCGTAATTTTCTCGTGCTAGTTTCAAATCGCCTTGTGCTTGCTGCAAATCTGCCTCAGCTTCCGCTCGTTTCGAGAGAGATTCAACGCGCAACTGTCCTAATTCTGAACTCGACAAAACCGCAACCGGTTGACCTTTTGATACTTTATCTCCAGGCTTAACTAACAACTCTACCACTTTGCCAGCTACCGAAGCCGTTACTTCTACCTTTTGGTTTGGCAAAGTTTCAATTTGTCCTGTGGTTTTGATGCCGATATCTAGTCGCTGTCGGGTAGCCGGAGAGACTTTAATTCCCAACCGTTTTGCTGTTTCGGCATCTACAGAAATAGCAGCAGGAGTTTGAGTTGTTTCGCCGCTTTGGTGAAATTCATTTCCGTGTCCCGCGTGGGCGAAAACTGCGGTAGGAGAATTTAGCAAAATTAGGCTTAACAAAGTTATTGAAAAGCTGCTAATAATTGCCGGAGATTGAGAATATTTGTGAAATATCATCGTTGGCATTTTCCAGGAAATGAGGTTGAGTGCCACAGGCTTAGCGGTTGGTATTTTGCCAAAAGAAGTAAGTCAACCGAATTAACCGGAGCTACTTATTAGCATTTTTCAAGAAACGACTGCTAAGCAATGACCAAGAGCTAAAATTTATCTCCTCAACCTAGTCTTTCACTGCCAAATGAAATTAGGATGAAATTTCGGCTCAGCAGCCCAGATACCCTCCAGATTCTAAAATCCGAAGATAAGTTTTACCTAATCCCAAGGAATTGCGCTGTAGATTTTTTGCTCGTTTCTCAAGTTCTTTCGCTTCAAGTTTCTTTGTTAAAATGCTCATGAACTCGTCCCCGGCTGCCTTTGATTTATGAGTTGTGTTTGATTCCAAGCTGTTCAAGATCATTGACTACCCCTGTATATAGCTTTGTAGTGATTCTCATACTTTAGAGGTAGCGCTGCTGAATTGTCTACAGTATTTTTACGTAAAAAATGAAATGATGTGAATTCAGACAACTTCTGACAGCCCTGTTCGAGCTATATTAATGTTATACGAAGGTTGTTACCACTTTTTTATTAGCTAGATTTCAGGCTTTTGTGAAGCAATTATTTCCTGAACAATTGACACCCTGTGATTCCTATCACTTGTTTTGTGTTGTGGCTTGGTGTCACATATTGCTTGGTGGAGCTAAATTACTGCTTGTACTAAGCTTGGTGCCACTCTTTCCTTTGCTCAATTTCTGCTTGTTCCGAATTCAAAATTTATTGATCTAATTTCTTTGTTTCCGGCTGTTTCGACTTTTTGAAAGTATCTTCAGCCATCAATAAAGTGGGTGCATCTGGTTTTTGAAGAGGGCGAAGCATGACCGGATATAAGTTATTAGTTATAATCCCATATTGATTGCGGTCATGCTTCGCCCCTACAGATATATTTGCTTGCATTGAGATGCACTCAATAAAGCTTCTTCGCGGTGGAGAATAATCGCAGTTTTTCAGTATATAGTGGAGCGAGCGAAAGATGAAGTATTGACCAATCAATCCCTCAATCCCTCAATCCCTCAATCCCTCAATCCCTCAATCTAAAATCTAAACTTCTGCCTCATCTTTTTGATAAAGACTATACAAGGGGCGGGTTAAGCAAGCCAACTTCCAGACAACAGATAATTCCCGTACAAAACCCGCCCTCTTAAATTAGCCTCCCCAAACTTTCTTCAAAACCTCTTGAGGAGAAATGTCAGCCATTTTACCAGTAGGAGATTTAATTCCCAAAAAGCGATCGCTCTTGGGCAGCAATTTTGCAGGTTCAGTCGGGCCGAACAAAGCTATTGTATAAGTTTGAACCGCCACAGCTAAGTGCATCGGCGCACTGTCAGTACACATCATCAAATTAGCAGCAGCAATGGTGGCCGCCAACTTGCCGACATCATCCGGCGAGATAACTTTTACACTCGGACAGAGTTCGACTAACTTTTTCACGAAGGCTTCATCTTCGGGCCCTTTCACCACCACAACGGGTAAATTTGGCTGCCGCTGCTGGCAGTCTTTGATGATTTGCTGCCAGTTGTCTATTGGGTAAATTTTGTCAATACCTTTAGACAAAGCTAGCTGACTCGAACCGCCGTGAATTAGAATGTAACCGCTTTCTTTGATTCCCAACCGCTGCTGTTCGGCTTCCGCCCACTGAATATCCTGTTTTGGTACACTAATTGCGATCGCAGGACTTGGATTGTTAATGTTGAATCCTTGGAGCAAATCGTGGTACATTGAAGCCGCGTACTGGTCTGTTTTCAGAGGTACCGAATCGGTGAGAAATCGAGCGCCGTTGGTTCCAGAATACCCAACTCTCTGGGGAATGCCTGTCAGCCACAGCAGAAGTCCTACAGTCCACCGCTGGCCGAGAGAAACAACTGCTTCGTATTCGCGATCGCGAATTACGCCCAGTAAATTTCCCAAATCAGCCATCGCATTGCGATCTTTGAAATTGTACGTCAAGACTTCTTTGACAGACTTGCAGACTCGGTAAGCGCCCTTCGCCCTCGGTTCCACGATGACATCAATCTGAGCCTCAGGATAAGACTGCTTGAGGTCATCAAGGGTAGGGAAAAATAAAATTTGGTCGCCAATCCCGCCTGGGACAAGTGCTAGTATTCGCATCATAAACGATCGGGCTATTATCTATCGAGGTAGCTCTCAGCGATCGGCTTTCAGCTATCAGCTTATAGTATTTTAAGACGTTAAAAGCTACTGGCTGACAGCAAAACAACTGACTGAAAATTACAGGACGCTTTTAATATATACCTAGTTGGGTGAAGAAGGGTTAGTTAATGCACTTATTAATTCCTGCGGCGGGTTCGGGGCGACGGATGGGTAGTCAGCGGAACAAACTGCTGCTGACTTTGCTGGAAAAACCTTTGCTGAGTTGGACTTTGGCCGCCGCTGAAGCTTCGCAGCAGATTAGCTGGATCGGCATTATGGGCCAGCCTGAAGATTTTCCTGATTTTAAGGCAATTCTGGGCGATTTAGCTTTGCTCAAGCCCGTGGAACTGATTCAAGGAGGGGCTACCAGGCAAGAGTCAGTTTACAACGGTTTGCAGGCCTTGCCGCCAAATGCCGATCGCGTGTTGATTCACGACGGCGCCAGGTGTTTAGCAACTCCTGAATTGTTCGATCGATCTTCAGCAGCTCTCTTAAGCTGTCCGGGCTTGATTGTCGCCGTCCCGGTCAAGGATACGATTAAGGTGGTGGATGAGTCTAGAATCGTGCGAGACACACCGGACAGAAGCAATTTATGGGCAGCCCAGACTCCCCAAGGATTTGAAGTGAAATTGTTAAAGCAGTGTCACCAACAAGGGCGGGAGAAAGGTTGGGAAGTTACAGACGATGCAGCTTTGTTTGAAAAATGCGGTTTACCAGTGCAAATTGTGGAGGGGGAAGAGACAAATTTAAAAGTTACAACGCCCGTTGATTTGGCGTTAGCTGAATTCATTTTGCGGCAGAGAACAGATAATACCAATTTAATGTGAAGTTGCACATATCTCGATCCCCCTAAATCCCCCTTAAGAAGGGGGACTTTGAGCGGAATCTTGTCCCCCCCTTATTAAGGGGGGTTAGGGGGGATCGGATTCGGGAGCAGCCTCATAAAAAATTGGTATAAGAGTAAATAAAATTTGTTGACTATTTTTAAGAACGGGCTTTCCGGCCCGTTCCACAATCAATAATTTTATTAATTGTGGAACAGGCCGGAAAGCCTGTTCCTTCTGTTATCCTAGAAATATCATAGCTGGAAGTAAAAAAATATGATTTCTGTTGCGCCGATCGCACCACCGTTACTCCGAGGCGAACAGCGAGTGGTGTTTAGAGATATTACTTGGGAGGGTTATCAACAACTGCTCCAGATTTTGGGCGATAAACGAGCGGCTACATTGACATTCGATCGAGGGACTTTAGAAATTACCATGCCTTTAGAAGAACACGAATTTTCAGCACGCTTAATCGAGTTTTTGATTCGGATTTTGGTGAGAGAACTAGGTTTAAAGATAAAAACAATGGGTTCGACAACCCTCGATCGATCGGATCTAGAGCGCGGTGCAGAACCCGATAATGCCTATTACATCCAAAATCAGCCCCTCGTAGCCGGTCGTACAGTAGATTTAGCAACAGATCCGCCACCCGATTTAGTCGTAGAAATAGATATCACCCATACTGATATTAACAAGCCTGCTCTCTATGCCAGTATGGGAGTACCGGAGTTGTGGCGGTACGATGGTAGAGAATGGCGAATTTATAAGCTGGAGAATGATGAGTATTTGGAAGTATCTGTTAGCCCCACTTTTCCGATTCTCCCCAAGTCCAAGCTCTACGAATTTTTGGCAGCAGCACAGGTAGATGAGGTAGAAGCGGAGGTGAATTTACGCAACTGGGTGAGAGAGAACACTGACGGTTGATTGATATTATTGGTTGTTCGTAATTATGGAGCTAGATTTTTTTTAACCGCAGAGGAACGCAGATAAACGCAGATAAAATCCCATCCGCGTTCATCCTTGTTCATTCGCTGAGATCTGCGGTCAAAAAATCCAAATCTATGCAATAACCAATAACTTAGGTTTATCATGAAGGATTAATCGGAAAATCAGTATCATATTCAATCTCTGTCGCACTTTTAACTAAATCCAAAAACGCAAACACGGCCGGAATTAACAGCGCATCCTTCAAAACAGCCACTCCAATTACCCTTTCAAAAGCCACCGGTAAACTGCAAACTTTTACCTCAGCAGGTATCGGTTCGGCCGCCAAACGCGGCATAATTGTAGCACCCAAACCGCCCATCACCATACTGACGATAGTTGAATCTTCGCTGAGTTCGTAAGCAATATTTAAGGGAAACTCCGAAGTTGCTAAATATTTGCGTAGGGGTATAGAACAAGCAGTTTCCGGCGGCTGCAAAATCAGCGGATGATTTGCTAATTCTTCCCAAGTAATTTTTCCACTTGATAATTTAGCAGTTGGTGGCAACAACACAACGTATTTATCCCGCAAAATTTCTCTACTTTCAAATTCATCTGAGATGGGAAGAGAAACAAAGCCGATGTCTGCTTTGCCCGATCGCAAAGCTTCCTCCACAGCCTGGGTATAATAGACTTCGGTAATGCTGACAGCAATCTTGGGAAAGCGATCGCGAAATTGAGCAATAATACCCGGTAGAATATGAGTTGCGACGCTGCGAAACGTCACTATCCGCACCTGGCCTCCCTGCAAACCTTTTTCTAAATCCGCTTCTTTTACCATCATTTCTAACGATCGCACAATTTGACGCCCGTGAAGCACCACTCTTTCCCCCACCGGCGTCAGTTGAGCACCGTGTCGCCCCCGATGGAACAATTGCACACCCAATTCTGTTTCTAAAGAGGCGATGGCGTGGCTGACTGCGGATTGTGACAGTTCCATTTGCAAAGCCGCTTCGCTAAAGTTTTCACAGTCGGCTACTGCTATCAAAGCCTGAATCTGAGAGAGTTTCATCCGCCGTGTGTTGATGTCATTCATAGCGTTTCCTAGAAGGAAGAGTTGACAGTTGACAGTTGACAGTTGACAGTTGACAGTTGACAGAGGGAAGAAGGAAAAAAGAAGCATCTCAGTTGTGCATTTACAGTGTTCCGCTCAAAAAAGGTTCGTAGTACGGACTTTAGTCCGCTCTTTAAAAAATGCTTCTTGAAAAACTGAGATGCTCCCAGGAAAAAGGACTCGAAGGCAAGGTTTTCAGCAATTAATAACGTCCTACTAACTGTCGGGTGCGGTTGGTATATTTATCTATCGATTTTATTCATACAACCTATGCAAGTAATGACTTGATTGTTGTTTTGCCCAGAGCTAGGGTGGATTTATCAGGTAAAAGATTTAATTGTACAGGAGTTGCAGAGCTATCAAAAGTGCTGTAATTGCGAGCAAGTTATTGCTTCCTTTTAGCTGCGATTTTTGATTGTGCAATTTTTGTTTAATTAACAATTTGAAGGTGTTTGTTATGTCTACTTACGAAAAACGGCGGTGTCCCGAAAACACAAGCTTTATTTCGATTAACGAGCCAGCTAAATATGCCAAAAAGCCAAAAAGCCGATCGCTCTTTTCAGCTATCAATCAACTTTGGCAAGGTTTGCTCACCGCCGCTGCTGGCGAAAACGAGGTCAGAATTTGGCAAACCTGCGATCGCAATGGTAACACTTGCTGGCACGGTTGCGATCACGCGACTGGTCGCTATACCTGCGCCGCGACGGATGACGAAATACGCGCTTGGATCGATCGGCGTTATTGCCAATAGTAGATTATTGCTTGTGTGGGGGAGTTTCGATTGTTTGCGAGCAGCCAAGATTTTGATAAACCAGCCCGCCAGAAAATTCGGGGAAATTGTTGATTTTGGATAATTAATTCCAAAGGAGATGCTATGCTTCAAAGATATTCCGAATGTGCAGCGCCAGATCGCATAATCCTCATGAAAAACGAGGTGTATAGGTTGCCTCAAAATCATCGAGAAGTTCAAGTCTTGTCAGGAATTGCTTGGATTACAGTTGACAAACAGGACATCATCTTGCACAGTCCAGAAAAAATATCGCTTCCACCGAGCAAAAACTTTGCTGTCATCTCCGCTCTCAACTATATGCCGCTGATTATGGCAGTCTGTTCAACAGTTGACAGTTGACAGTTGACAGTTGACAGTTTGAGAGCTACCTCTACCCTTAAGTCCGAGTATTGGAGTAATGAATAGTCTGATTTTAATTTCTCCCGATCGGGCGGGCTTTCAACCAATTCTTTATGGTAAGACATAAGCCAAGCCAAGCCATTTTCGATTTTGGATTGAAGAAGTGGAATTGACTGCTTGTGCATGAGTTTGCAACTTGGTTAAAGTTGCATTCTTTGTTGAAACTGGTATCAGAGGCTAGCGACACAGAAAAAAACTTGGCAGAAACACCCCAAAGAGGTCTATCTTATTTATAAATGGGCTTTTGGAGGACTCGATCGGTGTATTGCCACTCTTACCGCTTCAGCTATCTCGCAGCTATAAGTATTGTGGTATCGCCCGCACTCAGCTTGCTGGAAATTTCAGACGCTCGGGCATTTGCCCCTATTATAAATGCCAGGCCAGCTCGATCGGGCGATTCCCTACGGGATAGCTTCGCCCCGCGTGCCCAAGCAACAGATCCCAAAACGGAAGCAGACAAACTCTTTGAAACAGGAGTCAAACAGCACCGTGAGGGTTTGTTTCGAGAAGCAATCCAGACTTTTGAGCAAGTTTTGGCAATTCGCAAGCAACTAGCCGACAAACCGGGAATCGGAGAAACCCTCAACAATATCGGGGAAGTTTACACCGAAATGGGTTCGCAGTCCAAAGCTTTGGAAGTTTTGCGACAAGCTTTAGCCATTCACCGAGAAATCGGCGAAGGGCCCCGCATTGCCCACACTCTCAATCTCATCGGTTTCGTCAACCGACTTGCGGACAATTTTGACGAAGCGATGAAACTGCACCAAGAAGCTTTGGAACTTGCAAAAATTGCCAACGACCAAATTCAAATAGCAGAATCTTTTCACAACATCGCGGCAGTGTACGCAGAGCAGGTAAATTACGCAAAGGCGATCGAATTTTACCAGCAAGCGCGGACGATTCGCACCACAGAGGGCGATCGGCGCGATTTAGGCCGTACCCTCAATAACATGGGCGGCGTCTATTACAACATCGGCGACTTTAACAGAGCGATGGAATTTTACCATCAAGCCTTAGCAATTCGCCGGGAAATCGGAGACAGGGCTGGCGTCGCCCGCCTCCTCAACAACATGGCACTTACCTGTCGCAAACAAGGCAAAGATACTCAAGCGTTGATCTATTTTCAGCAAGCAATACCGATGTTTGAAGCTATCGGTGACAAGACAAGTATGGGACGCTTGTTTAACAATATGGGCGCGATTTATGAAAGTCTCCGTCAATATCCTAAAGCTCTCAACTCCTACGAGCGAGCTTTGAAAATTGCCCGCGATGGCGGCGATAAAGCTGGAGAAACTACGGCGATGGAAGGCATTAAACGATTGTCGTCCGGGCAGTCTTTGCCACAATAATCGCAGGATCTAATTATCACTTAAGCGCTCTTTCTTGGATTATTCAAGAGCGCTTGCATCGCAACAACATACCTTTCTTGGTACGTAGTTGCGCTTAAGCGCTCTTTCTTGGATTATTAAACAGCGCTTGCATCGCAACAACATACCTTTTCAATCCTTAAGAATCTCCCGGTAACAAACCGGGAGACTTGAAAATTATAACCTAACCAACTAGCCCGATCGCCCTTTTAGTCAAAGCATCAGCCGTCAACCCATTAAACGCCATCAACTCACCAGCGCTAGCAGTGGTTTCCCCCCGCTTCCATGCGAAAGTATCGCGCGGGCAATTGCTGCGAAGCATCACCGGCTCCAACATCCCAGAAGCACCGCCTGTCACGCCAATCAAGGCATCTCCACCAAACATTTCGGCAAATTTCTCATCGCTCAAAAAGCCACCGTCAGCTTCCGAACAAGTATTCCAAGCAACATCGCTGGAACGGTACAAACGGCGGGGATTCACAACAGAAACAATCCGCACTCCCAAGCCTTCTTTCTCCAATGATGCCGCCGCTTCAAACACCGGCATTAAAGTCATATCGCCGACAACAGCAAACACAACTTTCTTATTTCCGGTTGTTTCGTGCAACACAATTCCACCATCTTCTAAACCTTGGCGAGTCTGTGCAAAAGTAGTACGAATTGGCAGCGGCGACTTGCTCGCAGTAATCACAACTCCCTTATTTCTGGCACTCAAAGCCCAATCATAACAAGCTTGAATGCTGTTAGCATCCGGTGGAAACAAAGGAAACACATTTCCGTTACGCATCATCGCCGCAAAATAAGCCTCAATTTCCGGGCGTTGGTGCGTCCAACCGTTGCGGCCTTGCTCCAATGCACCCGCTGTAAATAAGGTGACAGTTGCCGGAGTTGCACGGCGCAATTCTGCCATTGCTTGCGTTACTGTTTGCCAAATTGGTAAACCGTTGATGGCAAAAGATTCGTAGGAACACCACAAACTCCGCGCTCCAAATAGCGACAATCCTACTGCCAAACCCGCGCAAGCATCTTCGCTCAAAGGTTCGTAAACTTGACCGTTTGGCGATTGATTGTACAAATCATCCGTCGTCGGGTGAATGATTTTGAGAGCTTGGTTGATGTTGGCAATTGCTGATGCTTCGTTGCCGTCTGCATTGGTGACAAGAAAAGTGCGATCGCGCTCGCCGACAGTTCCCACCAAACGTCCCATTGCAGTTGTCGAAATCTTCGCTTCTCCACCAACCGCAAATTCTTCTAAAGGCAATTCTCCCAAATCTGCTAGCGGCAATGTAAACTCAGTAACAACGGTTTTCGCAGCAGGCCCGCCACCCGCACGTTCGCAATTTGTCCGCACCAACTGCCACGCCTCAGCAGTCAAAGCCCGCTGTTTTAAAGCGCTAATAATGTGTGGAGCATCGAGGGTATCTTTCGGATAAAGGTTGTGAGATTTTGCACCCAATGCGTGTACGCCTGCACCTTTTAACTGTTTGATAATAAACACAGTTAATTTGCCGCCGAGAGCAGATTTGGCTGCTTTGTCAACTCCTTGTAAAACAGCTTTGGTAAATGCCATCCGCTGTTCGAGGGAAAAAGCCGTGCTGTCAACATAAGCTTCCGGTTGATTTTTGTCATCAAATTCCTTAGCGTCAACTAAGATGACTTCTTTAAAACCGTTTCCTTGCCAATAAGCAATCATTTCAGCATTAGTTTTAGTCGAAACCATACTGTGATGTTCTTGGGAATATCCGTTCCAAACTAACACTGGCAAAAAGTTAGTAGCCTTTGGATAAGCAGTGTGAAAATGTCCCATGCTGCTCATCGGATAGGGTTCGCCCATCCCACCGTCGCCCATTGTGAAAGCAAACAGTTTGTCGGGGTGCAAAAGTGCGCCCGCCATTGCGAAATGCTGTCCTTGTCCGAGGGGGCCTGCTGGTGCTAAAAGGCCGGGAATGAAGCCGGAAAGATGTCCTAATAAACCGTCTTTTTCGCGGAATTTATCGCGCGCTTGCTGCACTTTGGTAATTCCCATGTCTTCTAAAGATCGATCGAGAAACATGGCACTATAAAATCCTGGCGCGTGGTGCCCGACTTCGGTGACAATGTTCTTGTGTCCCAACATCACCAACGCAGCGTAGGCCTCAGCTTGGCTGGCAAAACCCCCCGGATGTCCCGATGCCTTGCTGGCTGTGATTTGCAGCGTTAAGTAGCGCAGGGCGTCTGCTCCGAGCATCGTTTGAAAGACGGCGGCTGGATCTGCTGGATCGGCGATCGAATTGCTTCCTTGGGCGATCGCAGGTGTTTTCCCGTAAGTCTCAAAACCCGGCACATTCTCCGAGAAATACTGGATTCCTTCACAAAAACTAGGAATTGCTGACGTTGCCTTCGGCGTAGTTGCAGTCATGCTTCTTTATACCTGAAAAATTTGACTTGGATTAAGTAACAGTAATTTTATAGCTTTTGTGTTGCAAAAAATCATCACTTCTGCTATGTCGAATCATAAATCTGTCAAATATCTCAAATTTTTATAGCAATCCCCAAAACGGTGACAACTTTGTTGATTGCTGAAACCATTAATTTTATTCCCTCTTCCTTCTTCCGTCTTCCTTCTTTTTACCTTGAGCGAAGCCGAAAGGCTATCTGCTTTTTTTACTCTGAGCGCAACCTTTCTATCGCGTCCGATCGATTGACTCCAATAAGTAAGGTTTGTAGTGCGGACTTCAGTCCGCAGCATAAAGCGGACTGAAGTCCGCACTACAAACTGTTTCTTTAGGGCTCGGCAATATCTACATCTAGTCGTTCCCCAAGATTAATATAAATCGGAGCGCCGCTTTCAAAAAGAGACGGTCTAGCCTTTTGATTCGCCAACCAAACGAAGAAAGTGCTAAGTGCAGGAGCTGGATCTTGATCGCGGCGCAACGTGTAGATCAAACCTTCGCAGGGCCCGTTAATCCGGCTGCTCGTGCAAATCGCTTTTTGATTGTTTACCAGACCGACAGTGACATAATTAAGCTGTTTGTTGCGGTTATAATTATCTAGGCGTTGAGTCACTTGTTGACAGCGAGTCAGAGGATCGTAGCCAGCACTAGAAAAGAAATTAGAATTCCAGCGAATCCAAGGCTCTCTAAACCCTTGGGGATTTTGATATACAGTCACTGGTTCTCCTGTTGAGGTATCGCACACAAATCCCCCCCGCTGGAGATTCGGTTGAGTTTGGGGAGAGCTGCGGTTGATGGCAATATTGCTGAGAATATCAAACCCGTTAGGTAAGGTTTGCGATCGCAACGCCGTAAAAGCATCGATCGGGATGGCGGCATTCAACCCAGTTTTAATTTCCTCAGTCTGACCGTTCCACTGGCTCTGCACCGTACCAACAGTATCACCCTGGCCGTGAATTCCCACAACCCTGCCATCAGCATCAAATACAGGCCCGCCACTCATCCCACGCCTTGTCACAGCTTGATAGCGCAATCCGTACCCGGATGATGCGCGACCGACGCGAGAAGAGATAATACCAGCAGTAAATTCGAGTTTTCTTTCAGATCCAGAGGCGACTGGTAGCGGATAGCCAGCAACGTAAATAGTAGAACCGACAACAGCACGTTGCGATTCGCCGATCGGCGCTACTGGATACCGATCTCGGCTCTGAAACTGGATCAAAGCTAAGTCTATATCGCGATCGTTTTTCGGGAGTCGCTGTATTCTGATTGCTGTATAGCTTTTTTCCGAATGAGTGCGAATGCTGTATTCTTGGGCGAGACTTGCCACTACGTGATTCGCCGTCAGAACAGTGTAAATATTCCCCTGTTTAGCAATAATTACTCCTGAGCCACCAGCCGCAAAACCCAGCGTATTGTTCACTTCTACAGTTGTGAACATCGCTACCTCTGCAACTTCTTGGGCTGTTTTAGCACAAGCAGCATATTGTGGGCCGACAATTGCTGCCGCCGTTACTGCACCGGTCAAAATGACTGTCAGCGCATCAAACCGCAAACCCCACGAATTCATCGCTAACTCTCCACATGAGACGAGACGAACTGCAAATATGTACTGATAGGAATTCCCCAACTAGATTTAACCATCTTTTCCAATAATTCCGGCGTCGGTTCACTTCCATCTTCAAAAGCATAGACGCCAAAACCGGGATCTCGATACTTACCTCGACCGTTAATCCCAACCAAGAAACCTTTGGCATTAAAAATCGGGCCGCCGCTCATGCCAATTTTAACCTCATTTGTATAGCCCAAGCTATAGCCTTCAGGTAAAGATTTTGGCAGCAGCAGTTCTACGAACCCCTGCGCTACGGCCAACGCCCCAGTCTCCGCAGGGAATCCGGCCGCCAGCAGCGGCTCTCCCACCGCTGGCTGCTGCGCGCCAATCGGCGCTACTTTATACTCGATCGCGCTGCGAAATTTAGCGATCGCCAGATCCGTATCGCCCAGTCGCTGCGGAACTCCCAACAGTTGGTGGATCTGGCCGTCGCTCGTGATAATTGTGCGATCGCCCTTGTCGAAAGCCACAACGTGCCAGCTAGTCAACACAGTATACGTTTGTCCCTGGCGCTGGACGATCGCCCCAGAACCCGAGGATTTCGAGGTCTTGATGCGTATCGTCGCCTGTCGCGCCAAGTTTTCCACGTCACCCCCGGGAATTGGCAATGAGATTGGCAATTTTCCAGTCTTTACCGCAGTTCCGAGGGCCCAGAAAAAGGGGGCAGTTGCGCCCGATCGCCCATATTTTCCCCTAGTTTTTCCCCTAGCTTTTCTCTCACATCAATGTAAGGAATTTGGCTGCTTTCCTCCGTAGAGGGCATCCCCACCTGTCCTTGACGCCAAGCTAACAAATTATACAAAGAGCCGATCGGGTCTTGGCCCGGCCGCAGGGTATAAATCAAATTTTGGCACACACCATTGACTTGATTCGCCGTGCAGATGACATTTTGGCCGTTCATCTGACCAACGGTAATGTACCTCAGCATTCGGTTGCGGCGATAGCTTTCGAGGCGTTGGCTGACCAATTGACACCGAGTTGCCGGATCGTAGCCCGAACCGGAAAAATAATCAGAAGTCCACTCAATCCAAGGCTCTACTGCACCTTGAGGGTTTTGGTACAGCGTCACCGGCGCACCTGTCGAGGTGCTGCACCAAAATCCGCTTTCCCCCACTGTCGGCCGGGCATAACTTGGCGCAGAAGCCACTGTCAGAGCGCACAGGGCGATCGCTGCTGTCGCCAAAACTTTTGTTAATTGCTGTTCGATCATGTTTTCGCTCGATTTTTAGTAAATTTGTTACAAAAAGCACCTGATTCTGCGATAATAATCTTGATACGCAAGTTAATTAGAGATCCAAATCACAGCAAATTTCAGCTCGATCGACTGCACATCAGAAACTCGGAATCATGGCCGACACTCACAGGTGCAGCCTTACGGAAACCAGTTTTTTTTGTACTTCAGTTTGCTGAAATCTTCTGTATGTTGTTCGCTACTTGTACATTCCTTATCGCGGTGCTTTCGGCGCGGTTGTTGAACCATGCCACAATACGTGGCCAACTCTAAATTCTGTCGTCATTACTACTATCAAACTCAAGCTTTCGCCAACCGGAAAGAGGCTGTTACCTCAGACCTTGGAATAGCTAAATTTGCATCGGGTACATCACACCACTGACAAGGTATTTGATCTAACTTGTGATTTAAATCGCGAGGTCGATCTGCGGAGATACGAAGACGGCAGGGTTGCACCAATGAGGGGAAATACCCCTCTTGTGTAATCTAACACTAAAATAAAGGTATTAGCAAGCAATATTTCGGACATTTTTGATTGCCGACCGTAGAATCAGGGTTTCATGGCGATCCTCTGCGAGGGCTACGCTAACGAGGCACACGATACGCTTTCGGGTAAATCAAGGGTTTCAGGCTGCGATCTAAAAACTGTCCGGACTATTAAACAATAACTCTGAACTTATTTTCGTCTTCATACTGCGGAAATACTTCTAAGTGAGTGTAATTAGGGATTAAGTGCTTGCTACCACCAAAATTCTGCCCGACCTACACTGACGTTTAGTTGAGTATTAAAAAGTTATGAACCTTATCTGCAAACAGTTCGGGTATTTAGCGACTGGATTAATTTTGATCGGGGGTAGCAGTTGTTCTAGCTACGATGCAGCAGCTAAATCAGCCGAAAACCAGAGCCAACCCTCAGCAAGAACCCGTCAGTTCCCGCACCTACAGCTAACCGGCAATCAACTTGATAGTCGATCGGCCCCACCGGAGCCCTCTAACTCTGTTAGCTCGGTTTTACCGAGTACCAAAGTACCAGAAAGCACAGCTACAGTTACGGTTTATGAGGTAGACAATCTTTGTCAAAGTCTGAAGCCAGCAACAGTTACAGGCCCAGATAACCAGTTAATGTCATCGGCCGTTAATGAAGTATTAAAGCAGGAGATTTTCGCTAGTCTGGGTTTAGTTGGTTATCGGCTTAAAATCGATCGCGACCTCGGCATCGCTACCGTAGATTTACGGGCCTCAGGGAATTCGCGCCAGAAATTGCAAAATCTGTCAAGCTGTCAGATGTTAGGTTTGTTCGGAGGCGTGCGCCAAACCCTAACCAGTTATGCTCCTTGGCAAATTAAAACAGTCCGTTTTACAGAGCTCGGACAGGACATTGTGAGTACCGTTCGAGAATAATCCCTTAAAATTATGGGAGAGCGTACAACCCGCTTTCTGCGGGATTCCTATGGATGTTACCCGCGTCCTCTAACAGCGCCATAATTTTTATGACCCTACCTGACGGCCCCAAAACCCCCCGCTTCTTGCAGCTAATTCAATGGATTGGCGATCCGCTGACATACATGGACGGCAACGCCAAAAAGTACGGGGAGATTTTCACGACTCGATGGGGCAACCTTGAACCCTTCGTGATGATCCACAGCCCGCAAGCGATCCAGGAAATGCTCAACAGCAAGGCGCTTGATGCTCCAGGCGATATCAACGGTATTCTCAAACCAGTCCTGGGGGAACAATCGATGATTGTAATCTCCGGAGAAAAGCACAAACGGCAACGTCAATTATTGATGCCACCCTTTCACGGGGAACGGATGCGAAACTACGGCCAGCAAATTTGCGATATTACCCAAGATGTTGCTAGCAAGTGGAAGGTCGATCGACCTTTTGTCGCCCGCACAGCCATGCAGGAAATCACCATGCGGGTAATTTTGCAAGTAGTCTTCGGACTGAATGAAGGGCCGCGGTTGCAGCAACTTTCCCCGCTGCTGGCTTCAATTATCGATATGACCGGCTCTCCGGTGCGATCGAGTATCCTATTTCTGCCCTGGTTGCAGCAAGATTGGGGCCCTTGGAGTCCTTGGGGACGCATGAAACAGCAGCGCCAAAAAATTCACGAACTGATGGACGGCGAAATAGAAGAGCGCAAACAGCAACCAAATGCCGATCGTACCGACATTCTCAGCTTAATGATGGCCGCCCGCGACGAAAACGGCGAACCAATGACGAATGAAGAATTGCGCGACGAATTAATGACGCTGTTGTTTGCTGGCCACGAAACCACAGCAACAGCGCTAGCTTGGGCCTTTTACTGGATTCACAGTTTGCCCTCGGTACGCCAGAAACTGCTGCCAGAATTGGACAGTTTGGGCGAAAACCCCGACCCAATGGAGATTTCCCGCTTGCCTTACCTGAGTGCAGTTTGTCAAGAGACACTGCGAATTTACCCAGTGGGAATGCTGACATTTCCGCGAGTAGTGCGGGAACCCGTGGAACTAATGGGCCATCAACTCGAACCGGGTACGGTGGTTTTCGGCTCAATTTATTTAACCCACCGCCGGGAAGATTTGTATCCAGAACCGCTGCAATTCAAGCCTGAACGGTTTTTGGAGAGGCAATTCTCGCCTTACGAATATTTGCCCTTTGGGGGCGGTAGTCGCCGTTGTATCGGCTTAGCGCTGGCGCAGTTGGAAATGAAACTGGCGATCGCAACCATTTTGCGCGATTTCGACTTAACCTTAGCCGAGAAAAAGCCCGTACAAGCCAAACGCCGAGGGGTGACTTTAGGGCCGGCGGGCGGTGTGCGGATGGCCTTCCTGGGGCGACGGATGCGGCAGCAGATGCCTGAACCTGTTGCTACTGGGGTTTGAACTCGCAGCACCCAAGCGGGGGTGCAGCCATCGCACTTTTGCTCTTTGAATGCAAACAATTTAGGCCGATCGGGCGATCGACCCGCCTTTTTTATGTAGCGAGTGCTACATAAAAATAGCTAGAATCCTTCACCTGTAACCATCACCGCCCTCAAATTTCAAAATTCCAGTCTAAAATAGTAGAAGCCTTGCAAACATACCCAAAAAGTAAAAGTGGGTGATTGCAATAGTCCTCTTGATATCTAGAAGACTTGCCTGCCATACTTTAAAAACATATGCATACCCTGTTATTCAGCAAAGGTCGGAAGCGTGTTGGCAATGCCAGCAATCTTTCGGCCTCTTTATTTTTTGGGTACTGAAAACCTTCGGCTAGAGACGCACAAGGCAACTCAAAAATATAAATTCTCGCTATCTTCTCATCTGGCATCTCCTCAATTAGAGTGGTTTTGCCTCCAATTGAAAAAGGATCCGGCAGCAAGTTTAAGGAATTACTGTGGGTGATTGCAATAGTCCTCTTGATATTTATAAGGCTTGCCTGCCATACTTTAAAAACATATGCATACCCTGTTATTCAGCAAAGGTCGGAAGCGTGTTGGCAATGCCAGCAATCTTCCGGCCTCTTTATTTTTTGGGGTACCGAAGACCTTTGGCTAGAGATACCGAAGGCAAGGCAAAAGTATAAATTCTCCTCCTCTCCTCAATTAGAGTGATTTTGCCTCCAATTGAAAAAGCATCCGGCAGCAAGTTTAAGGAATTACTAAGGAATGATTAATAACTTGTTAAACAATCTCCTTGTGCACCCGATCTCAATCTTCTGTTTTGAGAAATTCCGATACCGAGACAGACTTGGGGAGGCTCTCGATATCTTGAATTTCGCTTTCATGGGCAAAAAACTCGACTTCTTTGTCATCAATCTGGATCTGATAGCTAGCGGTAGCAGTCACAATCCGCCGCTTTTTTTTATCTTCTATTAAAACCCAACACACCACAGGCCTTACCCACCTCTCAACGTGCTGGCTTTGCTTCGTACTCCCAAAGGCATACCAGCCTTTAGCTTCAATAATTTGAAGCACTTTAAAATCGTTATTTGCCATAAATATCTCGATCGCGTTAACTTGACTATATATTCTGAGATCGAAGGGCACGCTTCCTAAGCGGAGCAAAGCTTTGGAAATTATAAGCTGGACTGGACAACCAGATTTTTCGTCGGGAATCAGCCAGTTAGCAGAGCATAGTCTGCTTTGTTACTCGCTAAAGTTAGTTCGATATTTTGCTACTCTCCCACAATTACGGGGAAGTATCGATACCGCCTCCTCAAAAAGTAGTCTTGCCCTCGGCTCAACACCAGCTAACTCAATCTTCGCTAGCTGCATTTAAGTGGATGCCAACTGCTTCTAACGCCTGGTTGGTAAGAGCGATGGGCATACAAGACTGTTCGGATTTTATGCTGCAATCAACGGTCATTTTTACCAGCTCTGCTAAAAATTAACTAAAGATTGCCGCTTTCAATTCTAAGCCTGGGTGCGCGTAATTCTCAATTAATTGTATGGTGTAGTTGATTATTGCCAAACTGTCGATCGCACAAAACAGCCGTGTCTAACTCTTCGATTACCATCACCGTTAAACTATTCGCCGCCTTCAGTGAAGCCTACGGCGTTTCGGAACTTACACTAGAACTTCCTCCCGAAACCCCGGTATCTGAAGTGCTCGAAAGCTCGATCGGCCAATACCCTCAATTAGAACAGTGGCGCGATCGTACCCGCTTCGGCGTCAACCTAGAATTCGTCTCCCCCGACACCATCCTCCAAGACGGCGACGAAGTTGTACTCATCCCCCCCGTCAGCGGTGGATAATACAATTTTGGATTTCCTCAAGGTACGTAGTTGCGCTTCAGCGCTCTTTCTTTATATCTATGAAAGAGCGCTTGCATCGCAACAACGTACCTTTGCTTTAAATATGAGAGTTGCGTCTAGGACTTACCCAGCACAAAAAACTTTATAAAGTTTTGAAATTAGTTTTGCAGCAAAATTGTTCTTGAGTTCGGTTAATTGAGATAATTTTCCTCTGGGCCAGCATTCCCCAGCAGAGCTTAAAACCCTTTCTGAGAAAGAGATTGAGGACTATCAGTCAACCTCCAATTTCGGGCAAGAAACTGCCAAAAATTAATCCCGACTAAAAAAATCGGGTATAGTTGACGGGGTAGATCGAGCGTGCTAATCTTTCCTAAGACTTAAGAAAACATCGCAAAACTAGAGAGTTGAGCTATGACCCAGGCGACCAGAACCCAATCCACAGCAGCAACCTTCACAGCCCTCAAATGTAAAGAATGCGGCGAAGAGTACGAACTCCAAGCCAAGCACGTCTGCGATTGCTGTTTTGGCCCGCTAGAAGTCAAGTACGACTACGACGCCATCCGCCGCCGCGTCACTCGCCAAACCATCCAAGCAGGCCCCAACTCAATCTGGCGCTACCGCGAATTTTTACCAGTCGCTACAGAAAACGTCATCGATGTCGGCACGGGGATGACTCCTTTAGTAAAATCCCACCGCTTAGCGCGCCGCCTCGGTCTCAAAAATCTTTACATTAAAAATGATGCCGTCAATATGCCCACTCTGAGCTTTAAGGACAGAGTGGTGTCAGTCGCCCTCAGCCGAGCGAGAGAATTGGGTTTCACAACAGTATCTTGTGCCAGCACTGGCAACTTAGCTAACTCCACGGCTGCGATCGCCGCCCACGCCGGACTAGATTGCGTAGTCTTCATCCCCTCCGACTTAGAAGCAGGCAAAGTCCTAGGCACCTTAATTTACAATCCGACTGTGATGGCAGTTCACGGCAACTACGACCAAGTTAACCGCCTCTGCTGCGAAGTAGCCAATACACACGGCTGGGGATTTGTCAACATCAACTTGCGCCCCTACTATTCCGAAGGCTCGAAAACCCTCGGCTACGAAGTTATCGAACAACTAGGTTGGAAATTGCCCGATCACGTAGTTGCTCCCCTCGCTTCCGGTTCTTTGTTCACCAAAATCTATAAAGGCTTCAACGAATTCACCGAAGTCGGCTTGGTTGAAGGCAAGAAAGTCCGGTTCAGCGGCGCTCAAGCTGACGGCTGTTCCCCGATCGCCCAAGC
Organism: Microcoleus sp. PH2017_28_MFU_U_A; assembly: GCF_020738035.1. NCBI lineage: Bacteria > Bacillati > Cyanobacteriota > Cyanophyceae > Oscillatoriales > Microcoleaceae > Microcoleus > Microcoleus sp. PH2017_28_MFU_U_A. Next base: position 71,064 of record NZ_JAEQCX010000044.1, on the reverse strand, counting down.
ATACCGCGAAGGTCGCGACTTCGTAACACCAGTCAAACCGAATACAATTGCTAAATCGATCGCGATCGGCAATCCAGCAGACGGAATGTACGCCCTCGACATCGCCCGCAAAACAGGCGGAAACATCGAATCCGTCAGCGACACCGAAATCATCGAAGGCATGAAACTGCTAGCAGAAACCGAAGGCATCTTCACCGAAACCGCAGGCGGCACGACGATCGCAGTCTTGAAAAAACTCGTAGAAGCAGGTAAAATCGACCCCGAAGAAACCACCGTCGCCTACATCACCGGCAACGGCTTGAAAACCCAAGAAGCCGTCCAAGGTTACATCGGCGAACCCATCACCCTCGAACCAAAACTGGAAGCCTTCGAGCGCGCCCTCGAACGCGCCCGGACACTCGAACGTTTGGAATGGCAGCAAGCTTCTGTTTAATAGTTATTGGTTGTTGGTTATTGGTTATTGGAATCAACAACTAACAATTAACAACTGACAACTCACAACTGACAACTCACAATTAACAACTAACCATGACCGTTAAAGTTTTAATTCCCACACCACTGCAAAAATTCACTAACAATCAAGCCACAATAGAATGCGGTGGTGCAAACATTTCCGAACTGATTGAAGCGTTAGAAACAAATTGTCCCGGCATCAAAAAAAGCCTGTGCGACGAACAAGGATCGCCTCGAAGATTTCTCAACTTCTACGTCAACAGCGAAGACATCCGGTTTTTGGAAGGTACGGAAACTGCTCTTAAAGATGGTGATGAAGTGAGTATTGTCCCAGCCGTTGCTGGTGGTTGATTTTTGACCGCAGATTTAAGCAGATAAACACAGATGAACGCAGATAGTTGTTAAATCTATCTGCGTTTATTTGTGGTTAAAATCGATTGATTTTTTTTGAGAAAATTTGACACTAAAAAAGCTGATTTATGAATCAATACGGTTCAGTTAACACTGTTAATTCCCCGGAGATCCCCCTCGCATCCCCCTGATAGTCGGAGGACGAAAGAGCAACTTCTTGTTTTCTTGTTCAGTATTCTGACCATAGCAATCCTAAATCATTTGTGAATTTCTTACTTTCTCCCCTTAGTAAGGGGAGGGTTGGGAGGGGTAAAACTTTTACGACTCCTGCAATGATTGCTATATCTGCATCATAAAATCAGTCAATAGTCTAATCTCAAATATTTACGCATTAACAGCTTTTCCTAATACTTGTCTTAGCTCATTCACCTGACAATTTTGTGCCAGTTGAATCAAGTGTTGAGCGAAAGCAGCGCATTCCGGATGAGTTTGTTGTACATATGCGGCAACTTCGGCAAGTTCGTCTAAATCCCCCCATTTGACTAAATCGTTCAGTTGCGCTAGAAGGTTGGCTGGGGGTAGCTGCGACTCTCGGATGTCGGATACAGGAGGTGTCGGTTCTGGTGTCGCCACATTTTCATACACCCATTCCAACTTCAGATATTTTTGTAGCAAAGCCAGCAACAATTCTGCGTCAATGGGTTTGGGCAAAAAGTCGTCTGCACCCGCATCCAAACTTTGAAATTGATCGGCTTCAAAGACACTGGCTGAGGAGGCGATCGCAACGACTTGTTTCAATGTTGGCGATTGGCGCAGGTGTTGCAGCAATTCAAAGCCGTGCATTACAGGCATCATTAAGTCTGTAATCACTGCATCGGGTGGCTGTGTAACGGCTTTTTCTAGCGCTTCTTTTCCATTGCTTGCTTCGATAACTTCAAATCCAATTGGTTCAAGAAGATTAACTAATACTGCACGATTTTCCCACTTATCATCCACCGCTAAAATGCGCTGTTTTGTGCCTCGATATCCTGCGATCGTACCTTGTTGAGAGGTGCGAGAAATTGTTGCCCAACTTTGCGATTCTGGAACTTCTATATCGAAAGAGAAAATACTTCCTTTACCCAGTTGGCTTTGTGCCTTAATTTGACTGCCCATTAACTCCACAATTTTCCAACTAATTGCCAGTCCCAAGCCAGTGCCTTCTGCTTGTTTTTTCGTATTTCCCACTTGTTCAAAGGGTAGAAAAATTGTGTCTAATTGCTCTGGAGTCATCCCAACTCCTGTATCGCTAACTTGGAAGCGCCAGCGATAGGTTGATGGATCTGATGCGATCGCCTGTGCTTGAATCGCGAAAGTCACGCCACCTTGTTCTGTAAATTTGATGGCGTTTCCCAGCAAATTAATTAAGACTTGTCGCAGCCGCTTTTCATCAGCATGAATACCGACAGGTAGGTTAGATTCGGGTACGTATATAAAGTCAATTCCTTTTTCTTCGGCACGGACGCGACAAATTTCGGTAACTGCTTCTAAAAAAGAGGGAAAATGGAAATCTGTGGGAATGAGTTCTAGTTTGCGAGCTTCAATTTTAGAGAGGTCTAAAATATCGTTAATTAAAGTTAAAAGGTGATATCCGCATTGATAAATAATCCCCAATCCTTTTTTATGTTTTTTCTCCAAGTGCTTGGAACGTTGAAGGATTTGGGCATAACCAAGAATGCCGTTGAGTGGAGTTCTCAGTTCGTGACTCATATTAGCGAGAAATTCGCTTTTGGCTTGATTGGCATTGTCGGCAGCTTCTTTAGCTTGTTTGAGTTCGATCGCGCGCTGTTGGGATTCTTCAAGTAAAATTTTATTTTCCTTTAAAGCCCCTGCTAATTGTTCAGTGCGATCGCGAACTCGCTGTTCTAAGTTACTTAGCAAATCGGATAATCGCTCAATTGTAGAGTTCACACCCAATTGCAGCTCTCCTATTTCATCGGATTGAATTTTGCGATCGCAGCGCACATCTAGACTGCCGGATTCAACTTGTTTGAGAATCTGTAAAATTTCTTTAATTCTGCTAAATATTGTAGAATTAAACAGCAATAAAATTGCAGCAGATGTTGCAGCAATACAAGCAGATGACCCCAGTAAAAATATAATAATAATGTCTTTCTTGCGGTTTTGAATTCGCTCGATTCCAGCTTTGATATACAAAAAACCAATCAATTTTCCATCTTCTAGACGCAGCGGTGCAATGTGGATTAATCCATCGGAAACTGCGATGACTTGCTTCACCTTAAAGGTTTGCTCGAAGTTTTCCTCAATCTTGAAGCCTGCGATCGCTTTAACCGATTTGCCTACATCCTCTGAATTCATCGAATAATAGACTTTGCCGTTAGTTCCAATTGCTAATGTATCTAATAACTTTTCTCCCACAAGGTTTTCCATCACAGCGCGATCTCTGACTGCTTCATAATTTAGCAACCCTTGAGCAATTAGTTTTGCTGGCAATTGGATTTGTGTTGTGAGTGTTTTATCAATCTCATTAGAAAATCGATTGACATAGTAAGAACCCATTAAAGTGAGTGCAACGATCTCAACACCAATGACTGCTGTCCCAATCTTAAATGCTAAGCTTTGCCAAAACTTTTTCATGATTTATTGAATTTTCGATAAAATTTGTTGGTAGGAATTTTTAGCAGTAATCTCACCCGCTAGAAGATTTCTGATTTGTTGATGAAGCACCTTCGATAAATTGCGATTTTTGGCTCCAAATAGATAACCCGTGTAGTTAGAATAATGCACATTGGCACCATACCGGGCAGTGATATCACTTTGAAACTCTCCGAAACTATCTATCCCAGATTCAGCAACAGCGAGATTTCCCCTAATTCCCGTCGGATTTCTGGTATAGCGAACCCATTTTTCTGCAACTTTTGGTGTACACCAATTCATCAGCAATTTAATAGCGCTATCGCGATTTTTAGAGTTTTTTAAGACTCCCCAAGTTGGGATATAACCTCCTAAATAATGGTTAGTTTTTTGAAAAGAAGGCAGTTCTACAGGGACAATCTTAGACATTTTTTGAGCATCCATTCCGTGCCAGTGGCTGTACATCCAAGTGCCATTGACATAAAAGAGAGCGCGATCGTCCAACATGAGATGTCGGGTATTTGCCCAATTATTTTCTCGATGCGATGGAATCAATGGATTAAACTTACCTAGCGTTTCTAATGCTTGTAATGTTTTGAAGAGGGCAGCATTCTTTTCAGATGAACCGACTTCCGATTTGGCTTCCTTAAAATCTAAAATTTCTGATTTGACTAAATTTTGAAACAGAATCTCTAGTGTCATCCAATCTTTGCTCTCATAAAATGTGGCGATGTTATTTTTAGTTTGGCGATTGTAGAGATTTACAGATTCAGCATAACCGAGGAGGTCATCAAAAGTCATTCCTTGATATTTGATATTAATGCCAATTCTATCGGTAACATTTTTATTATAAAACAGCGCATGATAATATCCCTCTATATAAGGGCCGACTAAAAATCCCCCGGTTTGATTGCGATAGCTCGGATCTTGAATAATAAAAGGTTTTTGTGTTTCTGTAAATCCTGCAACTTCTTCAAAGTTGACGAGATGTTGTTCTCCCCATTTAGGATTGCCTAACTCTTCTGAAACTAGGGTGTAAATATCTTCATCCAACCAAACAATATCCCAATCTAACTTTCCCGATCGAATTGCAGATGCGATCGCTTTGGCTGTCCCCGGTTTATGCGCCAAATTCAGTTGTTGCCAAAATTTAAGTTTGAGAGCGATATTCTGATGTAAAAATGAGAACTCTTGTGCCACTTCTCGTACCAAAACCTCGCGTTTATCTTCCCTTAACCAGTGCCCCATCCAGTTAAGCTGATTTTGAGCAGCAAAGGAATTTGAATCATTTTCACCAGTCAACTCAATACCGCGCTCTCTAGGAGGGGAATCAGAATGAAATGGGAATGGATTGCAGCTTGTGAAGCCGAGTCCAAGTGCAAAAAAAGGTAGTGTATTAAATGTTCTACGTTTCATAAAGTTTATTGGTGTCACACCTTATTTATAGTCTACCCTAGGGCGTCGGTACAGTAGAATATTTTGACAAAAAGAACGAAATATGTGTTATGTAGGGGCGATCGCATGAGGGCGACAGTAGATCGCGACGCGATCGCCAACCATTTTTTTTTCCTCATGCGATCGCCCTGCCAAGGTCTACATCAACATACATACTATGCCACTTGTGTCAATTTCTTTTACTGAACCGATGCCCTAGTTGCTCGGTAAAATTAACTTTCGATGCTTTATAAAACATTCACACTGAAACGGTATAACTGAGGAAAGCGGTTGCTATAAATGCTTAAGTTTCAGCATTTAATTAAGTACAATTAAATAATGGGAGTGGTGGTAAAAATAAAACTTTTACCACCACTCCCATTGTTTAATAAATACCATGAAAAATCGATCCAATTTAATAGCTAATCCTTCTTTTTAGGGCCGATAGGATTTAGATCGTTCCCGGTGGCATCCGAATAATATATTTGGATGATTGAAATACTCACCGACCTGAAGGAACGGTGATTCTTGACGCTTCATCGGGGAAAAGCTACCGAAGTAGTCTTACAGTCCCGAGCGCGTCCGTTTAAAGTCGTGGCGATTCCCCATCCCGACTTGTTCTATATTCTTAGCAGCATTCTCATCTCTATCTTGCTCGGTGCCACAACTTAAACAAAGAACCGAACGAATAGATAAATCAATCTTGCCCCATTTAAACCCACAGTCTGCACACACTTGACTGGTAGGTTCCCATCTACTAATTACTTTGAACTCCCTACCAAACTTCTCCGACTGACGCTCGCAAAGTGTTCGGAATTCTCTCCATCCTTGCCGACTAATTGCCCTGGAAAGCTTCCGGTTTTTGACCATGCCCGACACGTTCAAATCCTCCAAAACAATCACTTGGTTTTCGTTAACTATTTTGGTTGACAATTTGTGCAGGAAATCTTTACGGGTATCGGCAATTTGATTGTGCAACTTGGCAATTCGGATTGCTTGGCTTGAGTAATTACTATTTTCTGGAGTTCTGCTGATTTAAATCTTCTTTCTGATTGCTGGCAAAGTGCAAGAGCATCGTTCCAGGCTAGCTCGAACACAGCCAAACAATTGAGCCAAGCTCTGTCGTTGTTGGTCGGTTGGATAGATTCTGTACTGATACCTTGCTTTCATTATTTTTTGCTGTTTGATTTACTCGACCATACCATATATTATTGATCTAATCGATAAAATTAAAGAGAATTAAAGCCGTCCTATAAGGATGGGGCTTCAGACCCATTCTTTTGGTGAGAGTGCGAGCGGATCGAAAAGCGACATAGATCGATCGCTAAGACGATCGCACTCTTATAATTCCAATGCTACCGGATTTGATATTATCTGCCGTTGAAAAACAAATCCCTGGCGCAAAGCCAGGGATTACTAATACTAGGAGACAACGGAAGCTACTTTTGCAGCAGTCCGAGGACGACGACGACCTGTTACTGCATTAGCCGGGACTGGTACTGGGGATGGCAATGATGGTGATGATGATGATGATGGTGATGATGATGATGCTAGCTTAGGTGCTTCAATCGAAAGCTGAGCTCTTTGCACAAATTCCGATCGCACTGCTTCTTCAGGAATTTGCATCAGGAATACCAGCATCGGATTGCTTTGCAGTTGCCGGCGCAGCACTCGCCCAATTGCTTTTTCGATTTGGGTTTGAACTCCTACCCAGTCAACATTAACTGGCGATTCAGCAGTAGCAGGTAGGACAAATTCCGACCAGCGATCGCTCAAAACTGTTTCAATGGTTTGATTGATTAGTCCGATCGTTTCCGCGCGATCGGCGGATGTCACTACACCTTTTAAGTGGACTTCTGGCTTAGCGACTAACTTGCCTTCCCAGTTCAAAGCTGCCGCTACCGTTACAGCGCCATCTCCGGCCAATTGCTGACGTTCTTTGAGGACGTTTGCTTTGACAACGCCCGATCGCGAAGAATCTACTAATTCAATTCCTGAAGGCACTTTAGTACCCAATCGCATCGAATTTTCGGTCAACTCTACCACATCGCCGTTGTCAATAATCACCATATTGCTCGCGGGAATGCCCATGCTTTGAGCCGTCTTGGAGTGCTGAACCAGCATCCGGTGTTCCCCGTGTACAGGTAAGAAGAACTTAGGACGAGTCATGTTAATCATTAACTTTTGGTCTTCCTGACAGCCGTGGCCGGAAACGTGAATGCCTTTATCGCGGCCGTAAACCACGTTTGCGCCCAGCATCATCAATTTGTCGATCGTATTTACCACTGCGATCGTATTTCCAGGAATCGGATTAGCCGAGAAAATGACTGTATCGCCCTTTCTGATTTTCACTTCATGATGTTCGCCGTTAGCAATGCGAGTCATCGCCGCCATCGGTTCGCCTTGGGAACCTGTAGTTAAAATCAAAACCTTGTCATCTGGCAAATTGCGGATTTCTTTCAACGGTTTGAAAATACTATCTTCGCATTTGATGTAGCCGAGATTGCGGCAGTGAGCAATCACGTTCAGCATCGAGCGGCCAACCACTCCGACATACCGATTGTTTTTCTTAGCCAATTCCAAAACAATTTGCAATCGGTGTACCGAAGAAGCAAAAGTCGTCAGCATCACTCGTCCCGTTGCTTGAGCGATAATTCTGTCTAAATTCGGAGCTACAGAACGTTCTGAAGCGGTAAAACCAGGAACTTCCGAGTTAGTAGAATCGCTGATCAAGCACAGCACGCCTCTTTCGCCGTACTCCGCCAGCTTTTGCAAATCAAAATGCTCGCCGTCTACAGGAGTGTGGTCAATTTTAAAGTCTCCAGTGTGAATAATAATTCCGACGGGAGTGTGAATTGCCACAGTGAAACTGTCGGCCATCGAGTGAGTGTTGCGAATGTATTCAACTAAGAAATGCTTACCAATTCTGACTGTATCCCGGGGGCGAACAGTCCGCAATTCAGTGCGGTGAGACACTCCGGCTTCTTCCAATTTTCCGGCGAGCAAAGCCATCGCCAAGCGCGGCCCGTAGATGACTGGAATTTCAAATTGTTTGAGGTGATAGGGGATGCCACCGATGTGATCTTCGTGACCGTGAGTCACGATCATACCTTTAATTTTGTGGTTGTTTTCCCGCAGGTAAGTCATGTCTGGGAGGACAATATTTACACCGTGCATTCCATCTGTGGGGAAAGCTAAACCTGCATCTAAAAGAATTATTTCGTCGCCGTACTCGAACACACAAGTGTTTTTACCGATTTCGTGCAGCCCGCCGAGGGGAATAACTTTTAGAGCTGATGCAGTTGTATTTTTGATCATGCGTATCCTTTGTTAGTTATTTTTGTTATGAGTCTGTTGTCTGTTGTCTTTTGTCTGTCGTCTTTTTTCGGCTGTTGGTTAGTAGGGCGATTTTTTTCCACATATTTATGATGGAAAACTCCCCTGCGGGTTTTGCGAACCCGTACAGTCAGTTGTCTTCAGTCTTGAGTCTTTTATTCCCAGTCTTTAATCCTTGACAGTCAGTTACTTACTAACAGTTAATGACTAATGACTGATGACGTTCGCGAGTTCCGAGGCTCGCACTACTGACCGATCGCAACTAATATTCAGTTGTCTGAAAACTCGTTCTCGCCTATCTAGCTAGCAGATACTGCGGCTAGCTGACTCAGTACGTCCTTTAACTTTTGAGTTACCTCAACGGGCGGAGCGCACAGGGGCGGACGGGTGGAACCCACATCCCAGCCTTGAAGTTTAAGAGCTGCCTTAACAGGAATGGGATTTGTGGTGAGAAAAAGAGCTTTAAACAGGTCAAAAAGTTGCAAGTGAATCTGGGTAGCGACTTGAACTTGACCGGCCTCGAAAGCTTTAATCATCTGTTGCAGTTGCTCTCCTACCAGATGGCTGGCTACGCTAACTACACCAGATCCTCCTACCGCCAACATTGGCAAAGTTAGGGAATCATCTCCAGAATAGATCGCAAATTCCGGTGATGTCAAGCACCGAATTTGACTTGCTTGATCTAGGTTGCCACTTGCTTCTTTGACTGCCACAATGTTGGGGATTTCTGCCAATCGAGCTACTGTCTCGGGCAACATATTCTGGCCAGTGCGACCGGGGATGTTATATAACATTATAGGCAATTCTGGAGCAGATTGCGCGATCGCCCGAAAATGATTGTACAAACCTTCTTGCGGCGGCTTGTTGTAATAAGGAACTACCTGCAAACAGCCGTCTAACCCGAGTTTAGCTGCTTTTTGCGTAGCTTCGATGGCTTCTGAGGTCGAATTCGACCCGGCTCCTGCGATTACCAAAGCTTTACCGGCTACTGCCTTTTGTACCACCTGAAATAATTGGTACTCTTCATCCCAGCTCATAGTGGGAGATTCGCCCGTAGTTCCGCACATTACCAAGCTATCCGTACCGCGATCGGCTAAATGAATTGCCAATTGTTCTGCTACCGCATAGTTAACACTGCCGTCTTCCTTAAACGGCGTAATCATTGCAGTCAGAACCCGTCCAAACTTTACCACACTTTCTCCGATTTTAGACTGTTGATTTTTGATTTTAAATTTTTGATTTCAGATGCAAGATTTATCTAAAATCTTCATTTCAATTGCCCTATTGTCAGATTCAGTCGATTTTAGATGTTAAATTTTAGATTTTAAATTGACTCCACAGATGAATCTGGGTTCTTCAACTAGGCTCTAAAATTTTGAGATCTCCACTCCTGACGTAGGGGACTTGCATCTATTTTTTGGGCCCACTCGCCCTAAGTAGAAATAGCCGCTGCTTGTTGGATTTGCAGCAAACCTTTGTCTGCTAGCAACTCAGCTATTTGCACCGCATTTAAAGCAGCCCCTTTGCGAATTTGATCGCCGCTCAGCCACATCTCCAACCCGCAGGGGTGAGAAATATCTTGGCGAATCCTGCCGACTAGCACTTCATCCTTACCGCTGGCCTCGACGGGCATCGGGAAATAATTAGCTTGCCAGTCTTCTACCAGCTTAACGCCGATCGCCTCCTTTAAGATTTCCCTAGCGTCGATCGGGCTAAAAGGCTCTGCAAACTCCAGATTAATCGCCTCCGAATGGGCGCGGAGTACGGGAACCCGGACGCAAGTCGCACTAATTCTAATCTCGTCAGTACCAAAAATCTTCCGAGTTTCGTTGACCATTTTCATCTCTTCCTCACAATACCCTAAATCGTTAATTGGTGTATTGTGCGGAAACAAGTTAAAAGCCAAGGGGTAGGGAAAAATATCGGTTTTGGGAATTTCCCCTGCCAAAATTGCTCTGGCTTGATCTTTCATTTCCTCCATTGCCCTGGCCCCCGCGCCGCTGGCAGACTGGTAAGTCGCTACAACTATGCGCTTGACTGGTTTAACTTTGTGCAGCGGCCAAACGGCAACTGCCATCAAAATCGTGGTGCAGTTGGGATTAGCAATGATACCTCGGTGAGTTGCCGCAGCTTGGGGATTGACTTCGGGAACAACTAGAGGTACCGTCGCATCCATACGGAAAGCGCTGGAATTGTCGATTACCACGGCCCCGGCTGCCACTGCTTTCGGAGCCCACAGTTTAGAGATAGAACCGCCGGCGGAGGCGAGCACTAGATCTACATTATCGAACGATCGCTCCGATACAGCTTCGACCGGCAACATCTCGCCGCCAAAGGGCAAAGTTGTGCCTGCTGAACGTTCCGAAGCCAGCAGCTTCAAGTCTGAAATGGGAAAACTCCGGCTGTGCAGGAGTTCTAGTAACTCGGCACCGACTGCGCCGGTGGCTCCTAAAATGGCAACTCGATAGGATTGAGACAAATTAGTTTCCTCCACAAATTAGAGTCTAAACGATCGAAATCTAAAATTTAAATAACTGCAATACTGAATAAGCTTTTGTGCATCTGGAGAGGGGGAGAGGGGGAGAGGGGGAGAGGGGGAGAGGGGGGGAGAGAGAGGATTTTTGATCGGTTTAGGAAATATACAATTTCAATGCACAGTAGCTGATCGAACTAAATTAATTTTATGCGACATCAGGGCGCGAGCAGATGGCAAGGGTGCAAGTAACCGAGGTGGTCGATCGTACTCAATCTTAGTTTAGCATCTTTTGCCATCTGCTCGCGCCCAATCCACATCAAGTTGGTTTTGGGATACCTGCATTTGAGCAAACGCATCCATTCAATCCGATCGCCCGCTCATGCCGGTCGGATTGACATCCGAGGGCGATATATGCTATGGTGCATCGGCTATTAGCTCGACAGACGGAAATCCCCACAGTATAGTAATACTCCACTTACTGTGGGATGAAAGGCGAGCGAGATGACGATTCCACCCGCCTGCCAACAAGCGCAGGTCTTGGGAGTGGGCGGGTGAATCAGGAGACGAGCAAATAGAACCAAAACTTTCCCCAGTAAGGGTTTGAATGCTACGATTGTAGTTATTGGGCAGCCGAAAATGCTACCAATATACTGAACCTTGACAACTGAAGATAGGGGGTTTCGTAGGGAAGTGACACATTTAATTGTGGCGGCCTCCTGCGAGTAAAATTTTCAAGGCACGAAGGTGCTTGGAATTTCATTTTTGAAACCAAGAGTGGGGCGGGACGTGTTCCTCACTATAAAATGCCGTAGAGGGAAACAATTGGAGTACCTTGAAGGAAGATCTGGATATCCTTAACAGGACTCAGATGCCTACACCATAACGCTTGCAATTGGTGTAGGAGCGTCACTGGACTTAACCTCCACATTCCTAGCAGCAAAACCTAGTATCCTCAAACCAAAACTATTTGGCAAGAGCGAAAAAAGTAGCCGGAAACGACTTACAGTCTCATCCGGTAGAGGTGTTGGTAGTTATGTCGCTACAAGTCAAAGCGTACAAACTTAAAATGCAAGCAAAGTCAGATTTGTATGTATTTTATCAAAATTGTTAAATATCACAAAAGCCGATGAAAGTAACCCAGGAAAAACTTCCAGCCAGTCAAATTGGTTTGGAAATCGAAGTGCCATCAGAAAAATCAAAACAAGCTTACGAGCAGGTAATTAAACAATTCGCTCGCGAGGTCAATATTCCTGGGTTCCGCAAAGGCAAAGTTCCCCGCCAAGTTTTGCTACAGCGCCTGGGCCAGACTCGCTTGAAAGCTACAGCTTTGGAAAATTTGATTAATGATTCACTGCAAAAAGCTCTCGAACAAGAAAAAATTCCGGCAATTGGCAGTTTTGAACTCCGCACTGAGTTTGAAGAATTGCTAGGAAAGTTCGATCCAGAACAGCCTCTGACTTTTTCGGCTAAGGTTGATGTAGAACCCGAAGTAAAAATGGGTCAGTACACCGGCTTGCAGCTTCAAGCAGAAGAAGTTAAGTATGATGAGGCTCAGGTAGATGAGGTACTGGCAAAATATCGATCGGACAAAGCGACTTTAATCCCCGTAGAAGGCCGGCCAGCTCAATTGGGAGACATGGCTTTGGTTGATTTCGCAGGTAGATTTACCGAAGCAGCCGAAGGTGAAACTCCCGCAGAAATTCCCGGCGGTGATGCCGAAGACTTTCAAGTAGAATTGTCGGAGAATCAGTTTGTACCGGGCTTTATTCAAGGCATGATCGGGATGAACCCCGGAGAAACTAGAGAAGTTTCTGTCCAGTTCCCTGATGAATATAGCAGTGAAGAATTGGCGGGAAAACCAGCAGTATTTACGATTACTCTGAAAGAACTGAAGGAAAAGGAATTGCCGGAGTTGGACGACGACTTTGCCCAAGAAGTTAGCGAGTTTGAAACTTTAGCAGAACTGCGCGAATCCCTCGAAACTCGGTTTAAAACAGAGCAAGAAAACAAGTTATCAGTTAATAAGGAAAAAGCCATATCAGCAGCACTGGTTCAGCTCATAGATGTGGAAATTCCCGCAACAATGGTCGATCGCGAAATCGATTATTTGCTCAACCAACAAGCCATGCAGTTGAAAAATTATGGCATAGATATCAACCAACTGTTTACCGAAGAAAATATCGGGCCGATGCGGGAACGCTCTCGTCCGGAAGCAGTAGAAAGGCTCAAACAAACTCTAGCTCTGGCAGAAGTAGCCAAGCTGGAATCCTTATCTGTTGAACCAGCAGAAGTAGTAGCAGAAGTAGCAAAAGTCAGAAAGCAGTTTCCCAAAGGGAATTTTGACCCTGAAAAGTTGCGGGAATTTGTAGCAGAAGACTTGCTAAAACAAAAAACCCTGAAATGGTTGGAAGAAAAAGGGACAATTGAACTCCTACCTGAAGGCTCTTTGACTCCAGCAGCAGAGGAAGAAGCAGAAGAATCAGACGCCGAAGAGTCTGCTGAAGCAGTCACGAGCGCGATCGACGTGGAAGTGGTAGGCCAAGAGTAAAACCTTCTAGTTTTGCTTCTAGAAACTACCAGCGTAGGGTGCACAACGCGTAGAGTTGTGCTAAAAAGCACGTCAAACGCAGTTATAGATTGTTGTTGGATGGTGTGGTCCAGATCCGGAGGTACTCAAATTCCCCCTTCTTAAGGGGGATTTAGCCTAGGGGGCAAACGAATATTTATCAACTCTTAAGCTTAAATTGATACGAATGCCTCGCACCTGATGCTTGCTATAACATGGCGCGCGGGGGCTAGAAACCCGGTTTCTTAGGGTCACGCAGTCAAACCAAGTTTTTGCAACAGAAACCGGGTTTCGGTTGGCGCATACTAAAAACAGCCACGATTGGTGAGTAACTCTTTTAACTCATTCACTCTACCAGCGTTACGCCGAGCACAGCCATCAATCTCGATCGCTCAAAACTCTCCATTCCCCCCATCTGGCTTCAGAAGAGGCATAATAGTTAAAAGCTGGCGGCTTAATTTCAAGCTTTCATCAGCAGCAAATTGTCTAGAATCCTTGACTGGTGTCTTATGGTGGTATCTCAATCTTCCAATTACCTAATTACAAGCTATAACGATTTTGATGTCAGCTCCAGCCCCAGCAATGTAGTGCCGATGGTACTAGAACAGTCGGGGATGGGCGAGCGGGCATTTGACATTTACTCGCGCTTGCTGCGGGAGCGCATTGTGTTTTTAGGAACTCCCGTAACTGACGAAGTGGCTGATTCGATCGTAGCTCAGCTATTGTATCTAGATGCCGAAGACCCAGAAAAAGATGTCCAAATGTACATCAATTCCCCCGGCGGCTCGGTAACGGCGGGTATGGCAATTTATGATACCATGCAGCAAATTCGCCCGGATGTGGTGACGATTTGTTACGGTTTGGCTGCAAGTATGGGCGCATTTCTGCTGACAGCGGGAGCCCACGGAAAGCGGATGTCTCTTCCGAGTTCCCGGATTATGATCCACCAGCCGCTCGGAGGCGCTCAAGGTCAAGCAGTAGATATTGAGATTCAAGCCAAAGAAATCCTTTATCATAAGCGTAAGCTGAATCAATTGTTAGCGCACCATACTGGTCAACCGATCGACAAATTAGAGGCAGATACAGAACGCGACTTTTTTATGTCAGCCGATGAAGCCAAAGATTACGGATTGGTCGATCGAGTTATCGCAAAAGAAAACCTTCCGGCTGCGGGAGAAAACGTCACTGCACTGAATTAAGAGGCTGTTATGTCTAAGTACGACTCCCATCTAAAATGTTCGTTTTGCGGCAAGTCTCAAGAGCAAGTGCGAAAGTTAATCGCAGGCCCCGGGGTTTATATCTGCGATGAATGCGTTGATTTGTGCAATGAAATTTTAGATGAGGAGTTGTTTGATTCGAGTGCTGTGCCCGCAGCAGCAGCGGTTCCGAAGCAGGAAACAACGCAAAAACGCCGCGCTACCTCGGGCAAAAGTATCTCGATGAGCCAAATTCCCAAGCCGAGGGAAATTAAAAATTATCTCGACGAAAATGCGATCGGTCAAGAGGAGGCGAAAAAAGTCCTCTCGGTGGCAGTTTACAACCACTACAAGCGCCTCAGTTTTATCCATGCCAAAAATAGCGGCAAGCACCCGCCGGAAGAAGTAGAACTGCAAAAATCGAATATTTTGTTAATCGGGCCGACGGGCTGCGGCAAAACTCTCCTGGCTCAGACTTTGGCGGATATGCTGGACGTGCCGTTTGCGGTGGCTGACGCGACAACGCTGACGGAAGCCGGCTATGTCGGAGAAGATGTGGAAAATATTTTGCTGCGGCTGCTGCAAGTGGCAGATATGGACGTGGAAGAGGCGCAGCGCGGAATTATTTATATTGATGAAATTGACAAAATTGCCCGCAAGAGCGAAAATCCTTCGATTACGCGGGATGTCTCTGGGGAAGGAGTGCAGCAGGCTTTGCTGAAAATGCTGGAGGGGACGATCGCCAATGTACCACCCCAAGGCGGCCGCAAGCACCCGTATCAAGATTGCATCCAAATTGATACCAGCAATATTATGTTTATTTGCGGTGGCGCTTTTGTCGGTTTGGAAAAAGTGATCGAGCAGAGAACGGGTAAAAAGTCAATGGGTTTTATTCAGCCGGGAGAAGCTCAGCCGAAGGAAAAGCGGGCCGCTGATGTGCTCAAGCAACTGGAACCGGACGATTTGGTAAAATATGGGATGATTCCAGAGTTTATCGGGCGGGTGCCGGTGGCGGCGGTGTTAGAGCCGCTGGATGAGGAAACGCTGATGGCGATTTTGACGGAGCCCCGCAATGCTTTGGTGAAGCAGTATCAAAAGCTGCTAAAAATGGATAATGTACAGTTGGAGTTTAAGACGGATGCGATTCGGGCGATCGCCCAAGAGGCATACCGCCGCAAAACAGGAGCGCGGGCACTGCGGGGAATTGTCGAAGAATTAATGTTAGATGTGATGTACGAGTTGCCGTCGCGCAAGGATGTGACACGGTGTACGATTACTAAGGAAATGGTTGAGAAGCGATCGACTGCCGAATTGTTGGTGCTTCCGTCTTCGTTGCCAAAACCAGAATCAGCTTAAAAGCATCGGTTTTCAGGATAGCAATTTGATCGTACAAAATTGTAAAATTCCTTCTCATCAAATTTTCGGACGGGCAAGATGCCCATTCCACAAGAAAAAAAAGTTTTTGTGGGATGGGCATCCTGCCCGTCTTATTTTCGGACGGGCAAGATGCCCATTCCACAAGAAAAAAAAGTTTTTGTGGGATGGGCATCCTGCCCGTCTTATTTTCGGACGGGCAAGATGCCCTTGTGGGATGGGCATCCTGCCCGTCTTATTTTTGGACGGGCAAGATGCCCGTTCCACAAGAAGAAAAAAAGTTTTTGTGGGATGGGCATCCTGCCCGTCCTAACTATTTTTACCAGAAATCTATGGAATCTCGCATTCAAGCATACCTGCGTTTTGCCGCCAGCCAGCAGCGCGACACCGAGCATATCGGCCCCTTCCTCGCTACATTCAGCCCCCACACCACCAACCCTTATCTGAATTATGCGATTCCCGAAGATGGCGCCACACCCTCCCTCGCCGATGTTAACGCACTAATTGCTGCGTACTCTGACCGCGATCGACAGCCACGTTTGGAATATGTCACGAAACTCGCGCCCGCTGTCGAAGAAGCCCTGATATCCGCTGGTTTCACCGTTGAGGGACGCTTACCGCTGATGATTTGCACTCCGGGATCGGAGAAATTGCTGCCGATTCCGCCGGAAATCGAGCTAATTCTGCCAGTTTCCGATGACGAACTTTTGGGTACTGTGGCGGCGCAAAACGAGGCTTATGGAGAGGCTGCACCCAGCCCTGAAGATGTTGACAGTCTTCGGAAAACTCTGGCGGCGGGTGGGATTGCGGTACTCGCCCGCATCGCAGCAACGGGCGAACCTGCGGGCGCTGGAATCTGCACGCCACCGCAAAACCAGACGACGGAAATCGCGGGAATTGGTGTGCCGGCTGCTTTTCGGCGGCGGGGTATTGCAGGGGCTTTGACGGCGCGGTTGTTGCGAGAGGCTTTTGACGCGGGTGTTACGGTGGCTTTTTTGATGACGCTACACGAGCAGGAATTTCGAGTTTACACTAGGGCGGGATTTTCGGCGATCGGCTCCGAGGGCTGCGCCAACGACGAAATTCTCCACATTTCCCTCCCGCCCCAGTAAAACACCTGTCAAATAGGTTTGTAGTGAGGACTTTAGTCCGCATCTAAATTAGGGCTTGCTGAATAAAAGTAGAAAGTTTTCCAGATAACGGCTTCAATCTTTTGAAACTCTCACAAGTGCAAGTTATAGGATTATAGATTCTCAAAACCCTTGCACTGTCCTTGTTCGTTGATGGCTAAATTTGGGAAATTTAGCCAGAAACCTACTATTTGTTAATCTGTGTAGCCTCGTTTTTCCAGTACGTACACTTTTTCAGCAAGCCCTAAATTGGCCGACTAAAGTCCTCACTACAAACATCTTGATTGAACTCCCAAAATCAATCGATTACCAATCGATTAAATCATCCTCATCAACATCAGAAGATAACTCAGGAAAATCCGGTTCAGATTCCAATCTAAAAGTTTCCGACTCCCAAATCTCTAAATCATCCGACAAATCGACTACTTGCCCGTCAAACATATCAGCCCATTGCTTGCTCGTATTCGCGACAGCTTGAGCATCAGCCCGTACCGCTACAGCCTGAGCATTTAACTCATTCTGAGAGTCTGTAGAAGTGTTGATCTGCCGCAACGGTTCAGAAACATTTGGCACATTAGTGGCAGTATTTTCGTTCGCCCAAGAGTGTTTTTGCTCTTCTCCTCCGTCCCTCAAAAAATTACCTGCCATCTCAGAATTACCCGAGTGCTCTACCTGTTGATTCTCATCGATCGCAGCAGGAGAATTCCGAGGAGTTTCGGCAACACGTTCGTTAGAATTGGGCAAATCTTGGGTGCGGGAACTATTAGTTGCAGCGGGATTTGTTAAAACTACTTTTACTGCTACTCGACTGTTAAACACTTGCAAAAAAGCTTCTTCAATATTAGGTACTTTGTCTTTAACCATATTCAGCAACGGCTGCGAACTAATCTTAACATAAGCCGTATCATTGCTAAACATTACTAGCTGTCCGTGTTGCCGGAGTAGCGATTGAGTCCCGTGGGGCCGCACGCGATCGAGTACCTGTTGCCACACTTTATCTAAATCAATTTCGCTACCTAAATTAGTTGGTGAATAATTGGTTTGACTCGTTTCAGCAGTTGGTATCGCTTCGGGAATCGGGGCAGGAGGTGTGCTTTGTGTGCGATCGACAATAGGTTGCGAAGTCGGTGGCGGATTTTGAGGTTTGGCTGCGGGAGGCTGTTCGATATTAGCTGTGGAACTCCCCCCCAAAGCTTGGGGGGGTTCGGGGGGGTGAATTTGGGATTGAGCAATATTTCTACCTGGTTGGGCTGCTGGTTGTGGCTGAGTTCTAATGGCTGAAGGCAACAATCCCAACAGCGTTACTTCCAGCCACAATCGCGGCTGAGTGGTGTTTTTAATTTGTACTTCGTGGGTTTGCAAGTGTTTCTGACTTGCCAGAATTAACTCGGCGTCCCAATTGCGGGCAAAATCGCAGAGTTTTTCCCAAGTTGCGGCGGTTAAAGCTACTAAATTTGACCGTTGTGGTGCTGCTTTTGCTATTAGCAAATCTCGGTAAAAGCTGGCGAGGCTTTGCAGCACGATTAGTGGTTCCCGTCCGCGATCCATGAGGTGCCGGGTCATGTCTATTAATGCTGTAGCGTTATCGTTTGCGATCGCCTGTAGTAGTTCCATCAAGTCATTTTCTGGGACGGCGCCGACTAAATCCCAAACTTTTTCGATGGTTATTTGACCGGGAAATAAGCTGAGTTGGTCGAGCAAACTTTCTGCATCTCGCAGTCCTCCTTGGGCGAGTTGAGCAACCATTTGTACGGCATCGCTGGCAATATTGATATTTTCTAATTGGGCAATCTTGTGTAAATGAGAGGTCATTGAGTCGAGGGGAATCCGGCGGAAGTCGAATTTTTGGCACCGAGAAATGATGGTTGGTAATACTCTTTGGGGGTCGGTTGTGGCGAGGACGAATACGACGCGATCGGGCGGTTCTTCTAAGGTTTTTAATAGGGCATTAAATGCCTGGGTACTGAGCATATGAACTTCGTCGATTACATATACTTTATAGCGGCACTGTACGGGGGCAAATTGGGCTCGTTCGATCAAGTCCCGAATGTTGTCTACTCCGGTGTTACTGGCGGCGTCGATTTCGATGACATCTAGTGTGGAACCTCGGGCAATTTCTTGACAAACGTTGCATTTGCCGCAGGGTGTCGGGGTAGGGGCGCCGGTAGAAATACAGTTGAGGGATTTGGCAAAAATTCTGGCACTAGAGGTTTTACCGGTGCCTCTGGGGCCGGTGAATAGATATGCTGGTGCTATGCGCTGTTGCAGGATGGCGCTGGTGAGAGTTTGGGCGATCGCCTCTTGACCGACTAATTCGGCAAATGTCTGAGGGCGATACTTGTGATGCAGGGGTTCGTAGGTCACGATCGAATATTTGTGGTATTAGCTGTAATCTTAGCTAAGGACACGTTGTTCGATCGCGCGATAGCTCTATTCTCACAGCCAGCCTCCCGGTGGGCTGGCAGGGCGGGAGCGATCGAACAGTAGTAATTAGCACCCGATAGGAGAGTCCGCTTCTCGATCGGTTGTTCTCCAGAAGTGTTTTTGGCGATCGCTGGAGAGAGTTAGTATTGATTTATGTGTACTTATTTTTCTTTTTCTAGAAACGGAGGCTGCGGAACATTTTTTTTTTGATCTATATTGGTATAATCTATCACAGACAATTCACCATTTCTTTTTGCCGGTGCCAGCGCGGGATTTTCCGATATTTCGGAAACCTGCTTGCAGTTAAAGATAAAGTATTAATTAGAGGGTGCCTGTTCGAGTTGTAGAAATCCAGTTATAGCAAGATGGTGGTGGAATGATGTCAATGTTGGTCGATCGAGTTACACTGCCAGCTCTACTCTGGAATCCTGTATAAATATAGCGTCAAAATTTACCCTTTAAAAGCCCATGTCAACCCAAATCATCCTTGTAGAACCAAGGTTGGCAGTAGCCTCTCCCAAACCTAAACAGGCTAAACCAGGATCTCCGTCCCCCGACCAAATCTTGATGGGAGCGTCGGGATTACTGTTATTATTGCTGCTCGGTTTAGCGGTATTTACCAAGCTAAGACTAGATGATTTGAGTAAGAAGCTCAAATTTGAAGAGTTTAGAAATAGAGAACTCCAGAAAAAATACAAAATGGCTCTGGAAACCATATCAAAGATGGAAAAAAACCCCGACCTCATTCACTCGCGAGACTTTAATTTAGACTACCTGAGAATGCGGATGGCGGAAGAAGTCTTTCACTTTGCCATTGTCAACCAGATTAAAGTAAAAGTCAAAGACAAAATTAGTATTGCCCTGCGCCCGACTCAGAGTGCAGTAGGAGATAAAAACGGGACTGCTGGCAGCGGCAGGCAAGTAGATTCGATGTTTGATATCGAATACGAAACTGGCGATCCAGCCGTAAAAATAGAAAGGCGAGTGCTGTTTCGGATTCAAATTAAGCTGATGAAACTGCCGACTCAGGCAACATCGGCGACAATTAATCAAATTATTGATTGTTTGGAAACTTATCTGAGTCCTTCAGATGACCATGATAGTTGGCAGCCGACTATTCAAGGTCGCATCGTTCACATTGAATGGGATCAAAAAGCGAAGCCGACGCCGATGTTGGTGTTGGAACAGTCGAATGAAGGGGTGAATGTTACCTTTAGGACTACGAGAACGCCTGCCGGCAGACCGGCTAATGAAAATGAGAGCCAGTTGGCAGGAGCCAAGGGTCAAAAAAATGCTAAAAGTAGTTCTAAAAGTGCAGCTAAAGGTGGAACAAAAAGCCCTGCGAAGGTAGGAGCAAAACGTCCCGGATCTCGGAAATAAGTTGAGCAAAATCACAATAATTGTGCTGAAAGAAGGTCAGTTGCAGCGGGTGTTTGTGTGTCTTGTGCGAGGTGACCGTCTTCTATAGCATTTCTCAGGTACATGAGGTATAGCTTGAGATTTTAGATTGGGCGATTGAGGGGATTGTTAATGAATTGTTGAATATCTCACTTACAATCTTTCGCGCTATATTGGAATAATGCGATCGGCTATGTCTAAAATACGGTTGTCGTGGGTGACGAGTAAAATAGTGCAGGGCTGTTCTTTTGCCAAACCTCCCTAAATATCGATCGCCAAACTCGAATTAAGGTTAACAAAGTTGTTTTACCAGACGCAGAATGCTAATTCATTAACACAACTTCGCCGTAATAAATTGCGGCGTTGCTGAATTAATGAATGACTGAGTGAGGAAGCGGAACATCCTGAAATTTTAGAGCATCTCCGTCTTTGAGAGAGCGGGGAGTTGCCAACCAGGTAGGAACAATTGTAAACAGATTTTAGCTATTTAGGGTAATCAAACAGCACCTCGGTCATGTAATGTTCTGCCCAATCTTGACCGAAAGCTTTTTCGAGTACGCGCCTGGTTTTGTCGTTTTGCTGCTGCTGGGTGCAGTAGTAAATTTGAGCGTCGAGAATTTTTGCTTCTTCGGCTACAGAAACTGGTTCCGAAGCGACTGCGAGTTTGCAGTGAATTTCGACGTAGGATTCAACTATGTCTAGAAATCGGCTTTCTTCTTCCTGTGAATCGGGGCGCACAAACAGGCAAAACTCTGAGAAAATATCGCCCCATTCGGGAATTTGGCGGGGACAAGAAAACTGGTTGACGGGCAAAGTTTGCAGTCGAGTGCGGTAGGTTTCCGACAAAGTTCGATCGGGATTGAGGGGAGAAAGGTCTGCGATCGCGGCGCTAATTTGACCTTTGCCTGCTACGATGTCTGTGCCGAACATCGGCAAAGCATAATTCGGTCTGGGAAACATCACGCAGTGGAGGATATCCAGCAGTGGCCCAACTTTAGCCAGTTCCAGGTGTATTTTGCGGAATTGGGGAGTTTGATAGCAGCGATTTTCTATGATCAGTTTTTCTCCTTCCAGCCGCCCTTCCACGTATCCCAACTCAGCGGGGAGGTGGTAGGGTTCGAGGTCGAGGTATCGACGCCATACTGATTCTATCCGATCGGCTAATTCGCGGATAAGGTAGTGCTGTTGGTCGCGCAGGGAAGGCTTGGATGTTTCTAACATTCTTATTTATCGGGCGATCGCTTAATAAAACTTCATTCTACGGTTGCAGGATGCAGTAAACAAGGTAGATACTTTTAAGGATATCAGCAGTTCGACGTGCGATCGAGTAAGTTTTACAAAAAAATCTGCCCTCTTATAGCAAGCCCTGTGACATTAGTCTAGGTATTCGCAGTGGCACAGGGCAATAAATTGCCATAAAAACCCGAGTAATGAGTAAGATTTCCGGAAACTCTCCGCTAAAATAAATGCACTAGCGGTAATTCGCAGGGAAAAAGCAAAGTAGGTAAGCGCGGAGATTTTGTATGTTTGGTCTGGGATTGCCCGAATTGGGCATTGTTGCGGTAGTCGCTATTCTAATTTTTGGCCCCAAGAAAATTCCTGAGTTGGGAAATGCTTTGGGCAAAACGCTGCGGAGTTTTAAGGAAGGGGTCGGTCAAGCTGATGATGAATCTACCCAGAAGGACAAGGATAAGGACAAGGAGGAAGAGCAAACGCTAGGAAAGTAATTTGCTGAACTTCCTGCAAATAGAATTAGCAACGCTCTGTCATCGTATATGTAGAGAATGTTTCATTGGGCAGTGTCCATATTTCCAAATAATAAGGCGCTGGCAATGAGCTCGATAGCCTTCAAAAATACCCAGATTTGGACTGTATTTATAGCTAATTTTTGTTGTAGTTTTTTGCAGATAGTTCGTCAGTTTTTGGCAATTTTTCCCTATTTTTGGGCGAGCCTTCGATAATATTTGGGGGTATTTTTTGAGGCTTGTATTTCTGATTGTCGGTTGCCTAACTGTTTGTTTGAAGAGATATACTGAAATTTCCCTAGCTTGATTTTCGGCTTTTTTAGGGAAACTGGCAGTTGTATTTTTTACCATTACTCAAAGCTGGCAAACGTCGATATTCCTAAGGATCGCGAATTAAATAATTTACACTCTTGAAAGTGGGATGGGCCAGAAGAACCCGTCTTTTCTGGACGGGCGGGACGCCCATCCCACAAGAACAATAAAAAATGTAAGTTATTTAATTCTCATTCCTAAGTCTATACCTGTAGGTTTTCTAACGCCACGGCACAAGGGAGGGAGTTTTAGTTCTAGTCTGATGGCGTATACGAGTGCGTGGGTTCGATGTCAAGGTATGATTACATTTGAGATTTTACCGTTGTTAGCACAGGAATGGTGGCGATCGCCCTTGCGATCGTCCCCGATGAGAGCCTCCGCAATGTCCGTGCGATCGCCAAATGTGAATTAAACCGCTATCTAGTAATGTCTCTGGGAAACATAAGGAGCAATTGAGAGCGACTCGCAGCACAGTCCGCTTGGAGGGTGGCTGGCCCGAATCAAGTCCTGATTCTGGCATCTATTCTGGTAAATGCCTCTTGCGAGGGATGCCGCCGGCCCGAAAATCTGCACTTAGATAAATAGCGTACAAGATAGATTTAGTGGTAAAATGAAATATGGTAACCCCCATAGGTGCCAAAGTTTCGGAAAACGTCAAACTGGCCAGTCCATAGGGCTGTGCCTTCCGATGTAAAACTCAAAGTACGTTACTGTAAACAGGCCATATTTTAAGCAAGTTACACTGCGCAGGAGAACTGACAAATGCTACAGCGCAAAATCTATCAACTCTGTTGTGATGGTCGTGAGGTTTCTATTTTTCTTCGAGATCAGCAACGTTGGATAGAGCGCGCTCGTATCCTAGATATTGAAGGGGATCTAGTCACGCTGCGCTACGAAACCGACGAAGAAGACGAAATTAGCTCCTGGGAAGAAATGGTGCGTCTAGAAAGTATTGGAGCTGTGTCCCAGAAGTTGGCTTCGGTGTCGAGAACTAACTGCGAACCCCTAGTTACTGACGATTGTCCCGAAGCCGAGCAAATTCGCAATCACTACCCGGACTCGAATTTAGAATAGTTTTGATCCTTAGCTTGAGTCACAAAAAATAGTTGGGGGAAAAGAAAACGACTTTTCTCCCTTTTTTGTCGAGGAATGGGGCAAAACTCGGGTTTTGCCGAAAAATCTGCTGGATTGTCACCAAATAAGCTATTTAGGATGGAAATTTGAGTTCGATCGCCAGTTTTCGCCTCTGAGCCACCAGAGCAGTCACAGACGCAGAACCGACGAACAACAAATACTGCGATCGCCTCATCAGAAAGCGCGCTAAGCTGTCGATCGCAATGACAACAATAGGTTTATTCCGCATCTAATTCCTCATCTATGAAAAATTCAGACTCCGGTATCGCTTCAAACACCGGACAGAAACCGTCGGGAGTGACTTTAAAGCCAAACAAAGCACTGGACTGGTTCCAACAGCGCTGGCCGCGGTAGTGCTGGCAATTGCCACAGCATTCGAGGTTTGCCTGAACGGCGTTGCCTTGAAATAGCAGTTCCCGCTGGGAGATGCCGCGCAGTACCAGTTCTTCGCCTTGCCAGCGCGCTTCTACTAAACCTGTATCGGCAAAATTTGCCCACCGAGGATCGGCTGTAATCGGACTCGGCAAGCTAATTGCTACCTCTGTCCCCAATTCGCTGAGTTCTCCCTCATAGTTAGTTTCGGGGATAGCGGGCTGCAAAAACATTTCCCCGATCGGCAATTCGACAACAGTCCCTACCGCCGGAGTGTGCAACTGGTAGCGGTTTCGCAGCTCGTCCAAGTTAGCCAAGTCAGCCAAATATGCAGGGGAACCGTGCACTAAAATTACGTGCTGCGGACGCAAATTGTGGATGAGCTGGGTAGTTCCCGGCCCGTCGCAGTGTTCGGCTAGCAGATAAGTTTCAATGAGCCGAACTCCTGATTCCTGCCAGTTGGCAAACCATTCCCTGACGGGATATCCGGGTTTTTGAGGTGCGAGTAAAATCCAAGGATTTGTGCGATCGGCAACGTACAAACCCAAATCGGAAATTTGGTCAGTAATTACAATACACGGGGTTTTCCCCAATTCGGAGCGCTGTTCGGCAGACAACCGGCGCACGCGAGGTTTCACCCTTTCGTCCCAAAACAAAGGTTGGTGGAGAGCAAAGTTTTGAACGGCGGTGGGAAAATGGGGCAGCAGTTCCAGATAAGCGTCGCACCCGTCGGCGACAGTGCCGTCTACCCAAATATCCAAGTCGCGCCCGGTGAAGTAGTGGTGGCTGCGGAGCAGCATCAGCAGTTCTTGACCCAAACCGAGGGCGGGTGCGGGTAGCAGTACCGAGCATCCGTCGGCGATCGCGCGGTGGATGCGATCGGCTAACTGATTTTCCAGTTGTCGGCGGTGAGGGTGGCGCGCTGTGCCGTAACTACCTTCCAAAATTAACACGTCGGGCTTCATGCCCCGGAGTTGTCCCAGCGGCAAACCTTCCACCAAACGACAATTCGATAGAAAAAAGTCGCCGGTGTAAACCAGGGTGTAGGTGCGATGGGGGGCTTCATAGGTCAAGAGTACAGTCGCCGCTCCGGGCAAATGGCCCGACGGGAACAACTGCACGCTCAGTCCTCGGCGCAGTTCGATCGGCGACTGCCAGGGTAGAGCCTCACAGAAATGCGACTCTGGCTGCTGAGACTGGGCCGGCCAGTTAAGCGGTAGCAGTCGCGCTGTGACTTCGCTGGCGTAAATTGGCAACAGGGGGAAAGCCTGGTGGAGTGCGAGCAAACCTCTGGCATGATCGGAGTGGGCGTGGGTGCACACTACGAAATCGACTGGGGGCGATCGATCTAGTGTCGCTGACAGGGGTGCGACATCCTCTATACCGCAGTCGAGTAAAATGCGGTACGGCCCCATTCGCACTAGCAGACAGACCCCTTCCTGGGCGTGGCCTGCGCCGTAAGGTAAACAATCGAGATCCATCACTGCCGTTAGCTCCCTGTACAAGCGCGCAACTTGCTGTATCGCAACATCTAACTAAATGTTGGCTGCGACTGCATTCATTCGATCGAATCGAGTTGAGTCTTGGACGCAAAAACCAGGTTTGATGGAGGAAAAGACTGTGTTTCTGTCCTCGTTGCCGGTCAAAAAACCGTCGCTCAAAGTTCTGGTGCGTCAGCTTTGGACTTAAATTTTTCCTCTATACCTGCGGTTCCCGTCGTGCAAGCAAAGTAATTGCACTTGAAATTTGATGCGATCGACGAGGAAAGCGATTTTCAGAAGGCACGGCCAGAAATTGGCCTGTGACCTTCAACAAGGTTAATGCTAGTGGTTCTTGCATCAAAAGTTACATTAGTTACATTGTTATTGCACCTTGTCAGAGCAGCGAATTCCATCTCATAAGCTGAGTTTTAAATTTTTTTTCATAATTTTGCCTGCTAGAAGCTCGTCTTTTTTATGAGAAGATTTTAATTCAGCAACCCTAAGATGTTGACAAAACATTACAAATCTTCATCTTTCGGGTGTTGGGGGCGGTGTAGAGTCGAATAATCCAAAGTTAGAGAACCGGACTCATGCTGACGAAGTGCTTTTGTCACGAAGATAGCGGCTTTATGAGTGCGATCGGTTTATTTGTAAAAGTTTGATACATTTTTCTAAGCAAACCTTGTGCCGATCGAGGAGACACATCTTGCAGTGTCGGGCGCTTTTCTTGAGCCAACTTTTGAATCTTCAGCCTGACTCGCCCCATTTCTGAGCCCTCAATCTTCCAAAATCTCAACTAAATCTTCCATTGTCACGTCGAAAGCGCGGGCGATTTTGTAGACAGCAGAAATATCGGCCGTGTTCAAAGCATCGCGCTGAACGTAGCTTCTAACAGTGTTGTAATTCACTCCCGATCGATCGGCAACTTGCTTTAGCGTCCAACCCTTTTGCTCAGCTAGTTCTCGAATCCGCAGCCTCACGTATCCCATTAGCGCGCCCTTACTATTCCAAAATCTCGACTAAATCTTCCATCGTCACGTCTAAGGCGCGAGCAATTTTGTAGACAGCAGACAAATCGACTGTGTTCAAAGCATCGCGCCTCCCGTAGCTTTTTACCGTGTTGTAATTGACTCCGGATCGATCGGCAACTTCTTTGAACGTCCAACCTCTTTGCTCAGCTAGTTCTCGAATCCGCAGTCTCACGTAGCCCATTTTTTTGCTTGACTTCGGTGCATATATACCGGATAATATCTATGTACACTGAAAACGATCGCCCACCTAGCGTCGAAAACTTGAGGGCGATCGCTTTTCTACCCAACCCCGCAAACGCGGGGCACGATTTTCCTATGATACCAACATCAAAGCCCAAATTAAACTCTCATCCCTGCTGTATTGTGCGGCAATTGCCAAATATGCAGCGATTGGTTGTGGCGCGCTTCCACCGCCGGGGCGATGCAGAGGGATACATCCAAGTTTTACGGCGGTTAGTACCCGCGACTAAACACGCGATCGTCTTTGATACGACTGGGGCCGAGAAATTGCCGGAAGTGCGATCGATCTGAGATGTTGCACCATTGTGAAGAACGGGCAAGATGCCCGTTCCACAAAAGATAAATTTTCTTGTGGAACAGGCATCTTGCCTGTTTCTAAACAAGTAATTAAGAATGGTGTAAGAGATCAGATGGCTCCTCAATCAAATTTACTTAGCAACCGATAGGCTACAATATTTCAAGAGGATCTGAGATATTCGATTCCTATGAATACTCAATTAAGTGCGTAGTTATGCTACTGGTTCAAACAAAACTTGGCATCAGTTCTATTCACGGTATTGGTCTTTTCGCAGCGCAGTTTATTCCAAAAGGTACCGTTACCTGGGAATACTCTCCATACTTCGATACGTCTTATGAAGAGGCGGATATTGAGCGGATGTCTCCTTCAGCGAAAGAGCAATTTTTAAAATATGCCTATTTTGACAAACTCCTCTGTAGATACGTTCTTTGCTTTGACGATCAACGTTTCATCAATCATTTTTCAGAGTCTCCTAATATTCTTTCGAGCTTGCGACGAGACGTTGCAGCACGTGACATCTACGAGGGAGAAGAACTTGTTTGCGACTATAAATGTATATATGATGATACTTATTTTATACGTATGGGCTTTCAGCCAATCACTGTGACCAGTAGTAAATTAATAGAATGAATTTTATGATCGAATTGCTTGCGATCGTGGCATTACTAGAAGACTTGCCACAACAGGGCTTATATCGCGGTCAAGTGGGAACAGTAGTTGATGAATGCGATGCAGAAATTGTTGAAGTTGAGTTTAGCGATTTGCAAGATTGTACCTACGCCCTAGAATCCCTTAAAAAATCGCAGTTAATGATTTTGCATCACAGTCCGCTTGCAGAAACCCAATGGTTAAAAAGTCAGCCATCATTACAAAAACAAGTTTTAAATTGCTAATAATCCCCGTGCAGCTAATAATTAGCCGTTACCAACTAACAAGATAAGGATTTTTTATATTGACTGTTTTCGACTTACTTATTATAATTACCAGGTCAAAAATAATAAAAATCTTACGCCTAACAGTTTTTCTCAAATAACAGGTAAAATATTCTAAGTTTGCGCGTACCGAACGCCGCAGGCTCAAACTATTATCTGTTAAGGATTCGTCCTAATTCTTAGGAGCGGGATTTTAAAATATGCATCTCAGCGAACTGACTCATCCAAACCAATTACACGGCCTGTCGATTCATCAACTCGAACAAATTGCCCGACAAATTCGAGAAAAGCATTTAGAAACAGTAGCCGCTAGCGGCGGACACCTTGGCCCAGGATTGGGTGTAGTGGAACTCACCTTAGCACTCTACCAAACACTCGACCTCGATCGCGACAAAGTTACCTGGGATGTCGGCCACCAAGCTTATCCACACAAGTTGATCACCGGTCGCTACAACAATTTTCACACCCTGCGCCAAAAAGACGGCGTTGCAGGCTATCTCAAGCGCTGCGAGAGCAAATTTGACCACTTCGGCGCCGGTCACGCTTCCACGAGCATCTCCGCAGCCTTAGGGATGGCGATGGCGCGCGACCTCAAGGGCGAAAACTTTAAAACTGTAGCAGTCATTGGCGACGGTGCGCTGACAGGGGGTATGGCACTCGAAGCGATCAACCACGCAGGCCATATGCCGAAAACTAATGTGATGGTAGTGCTCAACGACAACGAGATGTCAATCTCGCCCAATGTCGGCGCAATTACCCGCTATTTGAACAAAATGCGACTCTCGCAGCCGGTGCAATTTCTCAAAGATAACTTAGAGGAACAATTCAAGCAAATTCCGTTTGTTGGCGAAACATTTACACCAGAAATGGAACGCCTTAAAGAAGGCATGAAACGGTTAGCCGTGTCCAAAGTTGGAGCCGTAATTGAAGAATTAGGCTTTACCTACATGGGCCCGGTAGATGGACACAATTTGGAAGAGTTAATTGCTACTTTCAAACAAGGTCATACCATCCAAGGGCCGGTGTTAGTTCACGTTGTGACGGTGAAGGGCAAAGGATATGCGATCGCCGAAAAAGACCAAGTAGGATATCACGCCCAAAACCCATTTAATTTAGCGACTGGCAAGGGCATTCCTTCGACTAAGCCCAAGCCTCCAGCTTACTCAAAAGTCTTTGCTCATGCCTTGGTTAAGCTAGCAGAAGATAATCCAAAAATTGTTGGGATTACTGCGGCAATGGCAACGGGAACTTGTCTAGACAAACTTCAGGAAAAACTCCCGAAACAATACATTGATGTCGGCATTGCCGAACAACACGCCGTCACTTTGTCGGCTGGTTTAGCCTGCGAAGGAATGCGCCCGGTTGTAGTAATTTACTCGACATTTTTGCAGCGGGGATATGACCAAATAGTTCACGATGTCTGCATCCAAAACTTGCCAGTGTTCTTCTGTTTGGATCGCGCTGGGATTGTCGGCGCCGACGGCCCCACGCACCAGGGAATGTACGATATTTCCTTCTTGCGCTGTCTGCCAAATATGACAATTATGGCGCCAAAAGACGAGGCAGAATTGCAGCGGATGGTAGTCACTGGCATCAACCACACGACAGGCCCGATCGCGATGCGTTACCCGCGTGGTAACGGTTACGGCGTGCCTCTGATGGAAGAAGGTTGGGAAGAATTGCCGATCGGCAAAGCGGAAATCCTCCGCAACGGCGATGACGTGCTAATCTTAGGTTACGGTTCAATGGTTTATCCGGCAATGCAAACCGCCGAGATGTTGAGCGAACACGGCATCGAAGCAACTGTGATTAATGCGCGTTTTGTCAAGCCTTTAGATACCGAATTAATCTTACCTTTGGCGCAACGAATCGGCAAAGTTGTCACGATGGAAGAAGGTTGTTTAATGGGTGGTTTTGGTTCAGCAGTAGCCGAAGCTTTGATGGATAACAATATTCTCGTACCACTGATGCGGTTGGGTGTACCTGATACATTGGTGGATCATGCCACACCTGAACAATCTTTTGCAACTTTGGGATTGAATCCGTCACAAATGTGCGATCGCATTTTAGCAACATTCAGCCGCCAAAAGTCACCAATTAGCGTCTAATTAGCTAGAATTGTAGGGTGGGCAATGCCCACCTTACTTCAGCTTTACTGCACAAAAGGAGAATCAACAATGACTTATCTCAACCCAACTCGCACAGTACCCCGGAAAAGATTGCACGCAAAACGCATACTTTCTCCAGAAGAAATAGCCCAATGGTACGCCGAAAGAGCCGCATTTCGCCAGCGGTGTCAACCCATATTCGATCGCCTCAAACCAGAATTGATTAAAACCCACTACAACTGGTACATGGCGGTTGAACCCGACAGCGGAGAACATTTTATCGAACAAGATTCGTTAGCTGCTGGAAAAATGTGTCGTCAGAAACATCCCAATGCTATCCCCCACGTATTTCGGATTAATGAAACCGGAGTTTGTGGCACGATATGATGGAAGGAATATTTGGCGATAATGACGAGCTATTTTTTGAAATTTCATTGATTGCCGATAACGGCTTAGAATTACCTGTTGATACTCTGCTAGATACAGGTTTTTCTGGCTGTTTAGCAATGGATATTCAGGATTTAGAAGGGCTTGATTGGACTTATGTAGACAAAGAAACAATGCAAACAGCTAAGGGAGAATTTGATTTCGATATTTATGCAGGAAAAGTGCGTCTTGAGGGTCAAGAATTTGACATTCCTGTTCATGTGGGTGCAGGAGTACCGGAAATTTTAATCGGCCGGCAATGGCTGAAAAATCGGCGCTTGGTAGTTGATATTTCGGCGGATGTTTTGACATTAGAAGCGAATTTATAGTAAGATGAATTTAAAAAATTTTGATATAGTAATAGTAGGAGCCGGCCCAGCAGGAGGCCACTGTGCAAGAATTCTAGCCAAATCCGGTCGCAAAGTTTTGCTTGCAGAACAAAACGACAATTTTAATAAAAATGACTTTTCCAGCGCCGCCACACCTTTAGAAACCCTCTCTCAATTCGATTTACCCGAATCAGTTATCGGCAGTTTTTGGCACAAACTGACTATTGAAACTAGCAAAGTTAGTCAAACTTGGGAATCTCCCGAAAGTTTGGGAGTTGTACTCAACTTTGCAAAATTTAGAGCATTTTTAGCCGACGAAGTTGAGCGATTTGGCGGTGAAGTTTGGCTGGGTTGTCGCTATACCGGACATTCGCAAGCCAACGGCGAAACTACAGTAGAATTTAAACAGTTATCTGACGGGCAACTTATCAAAGTTAGCACGAAAGTCTTGGTTGATGCTACTGGCTTTGCTAGGGCGATTATGTACGACAAGGAAAAGGACAAGCCTGATTTTTTGTCGGGTACCGGAATCGAATATTTAATTGAAGTTGAACCGGAAGTTTACAATAAATATGCCAATGATTTAATCTTCTTTTTGGGTGATAAATGGATGCCGAAGGGTTATTCTTGGATATTTCCTATGGAACAAAATAGACTGAAAGTTGGTGCGGGACGCATTTTTTTAGATGCCAAAACGGTTAAGCATTTGTCACCGCTGAAACAGTATATTGATTTGCTGATTGATGAATATTTGAAGTCTAAAAGTTATAAAATTATTGACAAACACGGTTCGACGCTGAAATACAGTCGCGGTTTGCAGGATATTTATTGGAAGGATAACATAATTGCGATCGGCGATACTGTCTCGACAGTTAATTTTCTGGGCGGCGAAGGGATTAGACACGGGATGGATGGTGCCGAAATCGCTGGGAAATACATTGAACAATATTTGGATGGGAAAATCTCGGATTTTGCGGATTATGAGACCCAAATGCACCGCAAATTCGATCGCAAATGGAATATTTCGGAAAGGTTGGCGGTGAGAAAGTATATTGATGATGTTAATGATGAACTGACAGATAAAATGATTTCTTATTTAAAGTACATGAAAACTAAAGATGTGATGGATATTTTATTTGATTATAAGTTTGAGAAGATTTCCAGAGGATTTGGCGGTTATTTGCGACGTAAATTTCAGGGATTGATGCAGCAATTTCACTTGTAGGGTGCGTCAGTTGAAAGATTTTTGATTGAGTTGAAAATATCTGGCTGACGCACCTTGTTGCAGCAATTTCCCTTGTAGGGTGCGTCAGTTGAAAGATTTTTGATTGAGTTGAAAATATCTGGCTGACACACCTTGTTGCAGCAATTTCACTTGTAGGGTACGTCAGTTGAAAGATTTTTGTTGAGTTGAAAATATCTGGCTGACGCACCTTGTTGCAGCAATTTCACTTGTAGGGTGCGTCAGTTGAAATGTTTTTGATTGTCTTAAAAATCTCTGGCTGACGCACCCTACAAATATACACATCTACGAACCAATTCCCAGAAATTTTCTGCTGTTACTTGAAGGCGGGGTAGCGACATTAAAGAATCGTGAAAATTGCTCGTACTCCATCTATATGATACACCGAAACTATACCCACTTGCTCCGATTAAATGCGCTACAATTTCATCGACATTCCCGTAGGGATAGGCAAAAACTCTCACAGATTTCCCTAATCCCCGTTCCAAAGTTGCGCGGGATTTCGCCGCTTCGCGCACAATTTCGGTGGGGGACAATGAAGTCAGAGGCTGATAGGTGGCAGACATGGAACCAAATTCAATCCCTGCATCCCGCAATTGTCTAATTTCCGGCCATTCCATTAACTGTACTTGTTCAAATTCGGCTTTTTCCCAACTATTTGTCTTTCCTATTGACTCGGCTACTAGAAAAACAGTGGCTGTAAAGTCAAAGCGTTTTAGCAAA
Organism: Microcoleus sp. PH2017_28_MFU_U_A; assembly: GCF_020738035.1. NCBI lineage: Bacteria > Bacillati > Cyanobacteriota > Cyanophyceae > Oscillatoriales > Microcoleaceae > Microcoleus > Microcoleus sp. PH2017_28_MFU_U_A. The sequence goes on along the minus strand of NZ_JAEQCX010000044.1, from coordinate 37,918 downwards.
GGGAAAGCGTAGGTTAAAAAGTCGAGATAGCCACCGTCAAAAGTTATTAATACAGCTTTACCTGGTAAAGGAGTTTTAGTTAGTTTTGCATTTTGCCAATCTTCCCAAGTTGCACTGTAATAACCATTTTCTTTCAGATACTGCAACTGTTGTTCAAAAACCTGCGGAGTAATTGCATTTAAACCATCGGGAGAAATGCGACGGTAGGCGAGAATCGAGAGTTTTTCTGTGATGCTATCATTGTCAAATATTTGAGTTTTCACTGAGTGAGAAACTTCTCGGTAAGGCGATTTTTGCCAAATGATTTCTGGTGCGTAAAATACTTGCTTTGGTAACTCGTTTTCTCTGGGAATTTGGATTATCACTTCCCCTGCGATTGCTGCTGATTTCGTTAATTCCCGCAGCGCCTGGGCTGGGAGTGCGGCGCGGCGGCTGATACTGGTTCCTGTTGCACCACATCGCCTACCGAACATCACCGCATCTTGGGGGTAAATGCCCCTAGAACCCTTTGCATTCAACCAGTCGGGCAGATTCGACCTTTGTTGTGCAGTAGAGGTTAAGCGCGATCGCAACGATTGCTTATTATCTAGCGGTTTTCCCAACAAAGCTTCTCGCACGGTGGCGACGCACAACTCAAAACCGATATTTCGAGTAATTGTCGATCGCACTTTTTGAGCAGAAACAAAGTTATTTTCCACGGTAACGGTTACAATAGCGATCGCCACACCGCCTACTGTCACCAGCACGTCAATTTCAGCAAGCTCAACTTTTATATTAGTCAATTCTTCGCTAACTTCCACAGCAATCAAGTCTCCATCGAGAGTGATTGTGACTGCTTCATCGACGGTTTCGGGATTGTAAAAATTAGCCTCAACCCAATTAGGACGATTCCAGATTTCTTGTAAAAATAGCGTCCATTCCAGTTGGGGAGTTTCTGGATTGTCTTGAAAGAAGCGTGAAAGTATTGGCCAAGCAAACTGGGCTGCGATCGCATCTGCCAACACCGTACCCGTCACAATCCCGTCACAGACTGGCAATTCAATAAGGGACTTGCGTAGAAATAAGAGCCCAGCCATGCTATTGTATTGTCGAAGGAGCAGCCAAAGGATTGGTATAGTATTAAGCTCCAAATCCCTAACTTCGAGTTCAACACCTGCTAACTTGATTGTACAGCAAACGCGATTGAATATTTGTGGAACCTTAATATCCGAAATTAATTCGCTCACCTCCACCGTAACCTTGTAGGCAATTCTCGAATTTACCCACTCGATATGAGTTAGAATATTTTTAATTTCACTATCTTTAAAAACTCGATGATATTTGTGAACCTTAGTGCTTTGAATATCCCTGGCAATTCCTTGATGCCAAGGTAAATTCAAACTCAGCTTAGCTGCTTTTTCCTTATAATTAATCAGCATTCCAGCATCATACTCAATTCCAATAAAATTACAAATATCCTCTAGAACTAACTTTTTGTTTTCTACAAGATCTTCATATCTAACCAAGATATGATTAGATTTATCAAGATAGTTATGGCTAGTTAATACTGCATATTTCCATCCCTCGATACAGCGATCTAAATCCCAACCACCGCCCCACAATTCGTTAAAATCCCGAGTGGCTTCATACATAGAAGCGATGCAATCCATACTATTTCGCAAAATATGTATAAACTTAACATCTGGCAAAAAGCGGTCTATATCCTCAATAAAATATATGTGTTCCGGCGTTTTTTCCAACCAAATGCTTTTGTTCTGTTCCGCAGCCAAACCATCCAAAACTCCGACAAACCAACTAACTTTAGCTTCCACACTTTGATTGTCATCAAAACCTTGCAAAAGTTCAGGGCGATTAATCTCATCATTAAAAAAAGCTTCCATCCTGCTTGGCAACTTTGCCGCAAACTTCTCGTACAATAAATAGTGAAAAAACTTAGATTCAGGAAAAGAAATAACTTCAGGATGAGCCGCTAATAAACTCTGAAGAATTGTAGTACCGCTTCTTGGAGCTCCTACTAAAAATATTCGTTGCATTGTTGATTTTATATTAATAAACTGGCGATCTAATTTTTTTCGTGGAGTGGGGGCGGGTTTATCTAGATTGTTGGTAAAAATTAAATATGGTTGGTTAACCCGCCCCTACAGGAATTATGTTTTACCGTATTAATCCGCGTTAATCCGCGTTCATCTGCGGTTTCACAAACATCCTAACTCCAACTAAAATCTTCCTTCAACAAATCAGAAAGCTCCTGATTGTAAGGCTTAAAATAATTGGTTAATTCTTGTTCTATTTCCGGAGGCATATTACTGTAATCTTCGGCACTATTACCCTGATATTCTTTGACAGCACTCGCCTTAACATCCAAGAATTCTAACACCTCTGAAAACACATCTCCCGGATTTTTTTGAAAATCTTCGCTTTTGATAATTAGCAACTGTTCCCTGGGAAAATAATCGAGCCAATTCTTGATTTGTTCGACATAAATTCCTCTCGACAAGTAGGAATAATGCTGGTGGTTGAAACTGTAATAGCCTTCATCGGCTTTGAATTTTTCGATCTCACCTTTGAGTCTGTCTGGTTCAGATGCGATCGCCTTTTCAAAATCCAGCTTTTCACAGCCGATCGCCACTTCTAAATGATAGTGCATCCACGCTCTTTGTACCGGGTTGCGGAGCATCACAATCAGCTTAACATCCGGGAAACACTTGTAAACCCGCTCGGCCACCAACGGATGGTAAATATAGTAAGGAGTCATCTCCCACAGCAGCACTTTGTCACCCGCAACACTCCGCGTCAACTGCTTGCTGTACCACTCAACACCGCGCTCGAAATTCAATTCAAAAAAGTGTACTTGCTTAGCACCTTCTTTGATATTTTGCAAGTGATTTTCTAGATAGCCGTATAAAGCCTCGGTGCTGCACTTTTGAGCGCCCAGAATTAAAAAGTCAGGTGACTGCTTATTTTTCAACTGAGTGGAAATCTTGGCGTAGCTGGGATTATTTTTGTTCAAAGCGTGAACTTTGTCAGTTGTTTCTGGCAAATCCAGCACCTCCATTTTGCCGTCAAACTCCCAGCGGTAGGGCGGACAAAGGATCGTTTTTTGGTGTACAGTCGATCGCACGTACAGCGGATAAACGTGCCAGTGATAATCGTAAGCGTAGGCCCAACTCTTCTCGTAAACCCCAGGATTCACGTAATACTGCCCGTTTCCTAAATCCAGCCTGTCTACGTGCAGCCGGATTTTGCCTTTACCTTTCGCCAGCGGTATCAACCGGCCCATTTGATTAGTATTAGTCTCAAAACAACTTTGACCGTCTTCCCGACTGATTGTCACCCCAAAAATTGCAGCATCAATCGATTTGGGAACCGTGTAATGAATTTCAATAGTAATCGTATCGCCGCTGTCTATTTCCTCATCCGGCAACACTTTGACATCCGTAATTTCTACTTCCAAAGAACCGAAACGGTTTTCATTAACACGCAATTCCGAGCCTGTACTTGTGACTTCAGGAGGACGCATGGGAGTGCGCTTTTCTGTTTCCGATCGCATTTCCGATAAATACTGACCGGCTACAACTTCCGGCTCTCCGTAAGCCTGGATTTTACCATCCCGCAGCCACAAAGCTCGATCGCACAATTTCTGAATTTGTCCAGCATTGTGAGAAATTAAAACAATCGCACAACCTTTAGTTTTAAACTCGGCTATCTTGTTCAAACATTTAGTTTGAAAAGCCACATCACCAACCGACAAATGTTCATCAATTAAAAGCACTTCCGGATCGGTGTGTACCGCTACCGAAAAAGCCAGCCGCATTTGCATCCCCGTACTGTAAGTTCGTAGGGGGCTGTCAATAAACTGTTCTAATTCTGCAAATTCAACAATATCAGAGAAGCGGCGCGTCGCTTCCCGGTGAGTTAAACCAGCTACTACCGCACCCACAAACACATTTTCTCGCCCTGTTAAATCCGAGTGAAAGCCTGCACCCAAATCCAACAAACCGCCAATTTTGCCATTGACTTTAATACTTCCTTCCTCAGCACGGCCGATACCTCCAATCAGTTGCAGTAGTGTCGATTTTCCTGCTCCATTTTTGCCAAGAATTCCCAGCATTTCCCCAGGAGAAACACTAAAACTCACATCTCGCAAGGCCCAAAAATGTGCTTGTGGCTTCATCCGCCACCACCCCCACAAAGCAGCCTCCATAATCGTAAAAGGTCGATCGGCACTGTAGCTGTTGAAACGCTTGCCTAAACCTTTAATCACAATTGCTTGACGCATTTACAATTCCTCCACAAATCGATCGCTTTGCCGTCTAAAAATTCCCAGTCCGATCGGCAAAAGAGCAGCTACTACTACACTCACAATTAATAATGCCATCCAATCAGGCTGCGTGCCTCTGAGCAGTACAGCTCGGTAAGCTTCAATCAACGGCACCATCGGATTCAACTGATAAAATATCAGATATTCTTTCGGGACGCTGTTGAGGTCGTAGAAAATTGGAGTCAGATAAAAAAGCATCTGCAACAGTACGCCTAGAGTGTGCTGAGTGTCCCGGAAAGTAACGTTCAAAGCAGCGAGGGGATAAGCCAAACCGACTGTCAAAAAAAACTGAATTACCAGCAGCACTGGCAAAAAAAACAGCACTGAATTCGGCTGCAAACCGTCAATTATCAGAAATATCATTAAGACTGGGAGCGCCAGTAAAAAGTGAATTAGCCCTGTTGCTGTTGTGACTACAGGCAAAATGGCGATCGGAAAATTTGGCTGTCTAATTAAAGCGCGGTTGCTGGTGATTAGTCCTGTTGCTTGAAATAAGGCACTTTGAGTCCAAGTCCAAATTAATAAACCACTGAAAGCAAACGAAGAATATTTTGGAATGTTGATTGGAATTACCGATCGAAACACAAAAGAAAAAACCGCCAACTGCAACAGTGGATTGATCAAAGTCCAAGCAATCCCCAGGGCCGATCGCTTGTAGAGTAGTTTCATGTCGCGATCGACCAACTCGCGCAGCAAATCAAAGAAATGAGCGACTTGGCGCCTGTAAACCAGTTGTCCTGCATTTCTCACTGGACACCCCCAGCTATTACCTGCGGTTCAACTTCCTGCGATTCCTCTTCAGCAAGGGCCACCAACTGCCGCGCTTGCAACTGAGCTTCTCGGTAAGCAAAAGGACTTTGCAAAGCCCCCAGCAATTCGCTGACTACGAATTTGCGGGGAAGTTTGCCAGGATTCCGCAAGCGGCGCAGCAGCCACCAACCCAACCACTCAAACACGACAAAGTGCACAAGTTGGGCGCGCCCTACGGTACGGTTGCGATCGCAAGTCAGCAAATAAGCCCCAAAACTGCGCCCGTTATCCTGTAACTGTCGGCTCAAAGCTTTGTCGCTGCGCCGGTGCAAGTGCCACACCAAAGTGCTCGGATCGTAAAAAGTCGTATATCCCTTCGCCAAAATCCGGTGAAACATCTCGACATCGCCAGCGCCGCGTGTCGCCGTCCCCACATCAAGAGCCACGTCAAAGTTGCCCACAGCCTCAAAAATTTGGCGGCGGAAAGCCATATTTGCTCCAACGCCGTAATTGCAAGCCCACAGCAAATCTTTCACCGAAAGTTTGTTACCTTCAACTTTGAATTTGTGTAAATATTGCAGCATTCCGCCGTAAACCAGCTCAAATTGCTGTTGGGGCATGGTTTCCAGTTCCGCAGCCGAGACTAAACCGCTGACGGCCATGACTTCGGGATCGGCAAAGCCAGCAGCAATTGACCGCAGCCAACCTCGATCGGGTCGCGCGTCGTCGTCGGTAAAAGCAATAATTTCGTGGCGGGCTTCCGCGATGCCGCGATTTCGTGCCCAGTCCAATCCTGGCCGTTCCTCTTTGACGTAGCGTACAGGTAATCCCGCGACGTATTCGGCAGTTCTGTTGTTGGAGGGAGCGTTGTCTACAACGATAATTTCGCGATTGGGGTAGTCGAGGGCCAGCAGCGATTCCAGAGCGCCTTTGAGTAAGTCAGTGCGATCGCGCGTACAGATGACAACGCTAATTGGTGGCAATTCTCGATCGAACTCTGCGATCGGGGCTAACTGCTCTGCCAAACTCAATTGAATCAACGTCTTGCCCATCTGCTCGACAATTGTTTGTCGCACTCGATCTGCCGAGATTGTCTGTTCCCAGGGATTGTTATTAACATAGCCCCAGCCGATCGGGCGTCCTCGGTAGCGAACCAAGATGCGGACGCCTTCATATTTTTCTAGTCCCCTAATCGGATTTATCTGTTCAGTAAACTCGATCTCAAGCATTTTTATTGCCATAATTTCCTCCTAACTAAATATCCGACTTGGAATCTGGCACTTTTAGATTTTAGATTTTAGATTTTAGATTGAAAAATTGATGGCAATTGTAATTTCAAATCGGCAATCCAAAATCGGATGGAGCATTAGGTATTTAGTATTTGTGATTGGCGATTAGGAAAATTACTAGCCATTAACATGAAGCACTAGCTATTAATTTCACTATTCCCATTACCTATTACCCCTTACAACTTACCAATTAGCAATTATTTAATTGCCAAAACACGATCTTCAAAAGCAAGTAAAGGTTGTGTTGCGATCGACTCAGAACTGTGTGGCATACCGTTAACCGCCATCGCTCTCGCCAGCGGTTCGGCTAAGTGCAGCGCCAGAATCGTTCGCAGGTGAACTCCCCGTAAAGGTTCGGCGCCAACTTCGGGAGGGATGTGACCGATTGTCAGCTTGTCGTAGTAAAGGTAAATACCGGCGGGTCTTTCGGCATCAATCCTTTGTTCTGCTGCTTCCAAACCTTGCTGCAAATCGATTTCTATTTCGTTTTCTGCCAAATCCGCGCGGGCCGGGCCTTCTTGCAGAAAACTAGAAATGCCCGATCGAGTTTTCAATTCGTCTACCACACCACGGAAGTACCAGTAACCGCGCAATTTAGTGTTCAGCCACCGCCAAGTACCGCGCATCCGGACAGCTTCTAGTAAATCTAGCGATCGTCTCAGTCCCAACACCAGCAAATCTAGCGCGGCCGGCCAGTAAAAAACCAGGGCGACCAAAATCCGATCGACCAGAGAGTAAGGAGTTTCGTAATCCCCTACGTGCAGAGTAGGTCTGAGTTCTGGGTGCCTCTGACCCAGCAAGACATCGGAGCGGCCTTCCGCACGCGCGCGCCGAAAAGAGCGATCGAGGTTGTTAGTTTCGTGTTCGTAGTGATACCCGACTGCATCCGCTGCCACAGCAAAAGGTATATTTGCTTTGAGCAAGCGTAAGCCGAACTCGTAATCTTCATGGGCAGTGCCTTGGCCGAAGCCTGAATCGAAGCCTCCGGTGCTAGCAAACAGTTCTGCATCCAGAGAAAGGTTGCCGGTGAGCAAGTCTTGATAAGTGTGACGGTGAGCAGGCTGGCTCATCTCATAAAATTTTTCTTCCCACCAAGCCCGCACTGTTACGTCAAAGAATCTAGTCCCTCCCTGCAATTTAGGAGGATAAGGGCCGATTACCGCGCAGCCCGGACGCTGTTGGTGAATGCGTACATGACTTTCGACTAAAGGCGGAGTTGGTTCGATATCGTCGTCTATAAATATCAGCAGTTTTCCGGTAGCGGAGGCTGCTCCGGTATTCCGGGCGATCGAAGCAGCCCGACACTTTGCTTCAATAACCTGTATTTTAAACGGAGCTTGGTAGTCTTTGAGCATTGCCAAAGTATCGTCAATGCAGCTATCTGCAACTACCGTCACTTCGATGAGGTCGATCGGATAAGTCTGCGAGTGCAGGGCATCGAGAGCGCGTCGCAGCGAATAACTGCGGTTGTGACTGGGAATAATTACGCTAACAGTGAGATTTTCCCTGTTCATAATTGGTAATTGGTAATAGGAATTGGAAGATGGAAGATGGAAGATGGAAGATGGAAGATGGAAGATGGAAGATGGAAGAATCTCAGCTAATAACGTTCGCGAGCGGGGACGCTCGCGCTAATAACGTTCGCGAGCGGGGACAGCACTATGACTAATGACTAATGACTAATGACCAATGACTAATGACTAATGACTAATGACTAATGACTAATGACTAATGACTACTGACTACTAACTACTGACTCCCCTTTAATTTCTTGCAACCGTTTGCGAGAAGCAAAATAAGCCATCGGGCCGCCGATGCAGCCGCGAAGTTGAGCTAAGAGCAAGTCTTTTGGGATAGAGTCCGGTTTGTTTCGCAAAGAAGCAATCAACTCAGGCAGTTGTTTGTAGCGCAGCCATCCCCAGGCTAACAGCGGTATGCTAAACTCCCGATTTTTCACCAAAGTGCGCGTCCAGAAAGCGTAGACTCCAATTCCGTAGCAGTACATCGTTTTGCGCAAATCTTCCCAATCGCGCCGGTGACGATGCCAGCTTAGAGCCCTCGGTTCGTAGATAATGCGATAGCCCGCAGTCAGGATGCGGACATAAAGTTCGTGATCTTCCCCGCATTTTGCAGGCGTCCCCACACCCAAAGCTTCGTCAAATAGACCTACGCAGTCGATCGCGCTCTTCCGCAAAGCCATACTCGCCGAAACGCCTATAGGAGCTACAATCAGCGGGTTGCAGTACGCCCCGTCGAAGATGACTCGCTGAAATCCACGTCCGTGGGGGCTGTAACGCTCGAACCATTCTTGAGCTTCAGTTTCGAGTTCCAAAGGCATTACCAACCCGGTGACACACATAACTCGCGGATCGCCGAAATTGTGCAAGAGCGATCGCAACCAGTTCGGATCTGGTACTGCATCGTCATCTGTCAGAGCGATAACTTCCCCCTTAGCTTCCAGCACAGCGCGGTTGCGGGCAGTGCTAGACCCCGCCACGTCTTCCCGCACGTAGCGGACTTTTGGGTAATTTTCGACCAGTTCCCTCGTAGCCTCCGTGGCGGGACAATTGTCAATTACTAAGTATTCCTGACCGTCGTCGGGCAGCCGCATCAACGCGTCGAGACAGCGCTGCAAATCTTCCGGGCGATCGCGCGTGCAAACCGCTACAGTGGCTGTGGGCATTGCCTGTACTGGCCCGCGTTCGTCCCATTCCAGGGTCTCGTAGAGCCAATTTTTCCACAGGTTATCGCCCACAGCATTCATCAGTGTTTCCCGCAATTGGGAGCCGTCTATGCGACCTCCGACTGCGGGTAAAGTCGCTTGACCGATCGGTTTTCCGTGCAGCCTAATTAAAACCAAGGCTTTGCTGTAACGCTCCTCAACCGCTATTTCTGGCGGTAGTTGGGAGATTTCCAGGTCGAGAATAGCTGTTGCCATTTTAGATTTTAGATTTTAGATTTTAGATTGCAGAATTGTGAATTTTAGATTGCTGAACAAGGTTCAAAAAAAACATCTATTCTCCGTATTTTACCGGATGTCTTTTAGCCAAAATTGTTGTACGAGATAGCAATTTATCAATGTCATACTTGTCGCTCACCGATCGCGAATCAAACATAAAGCCTCATTTTGGTGATTGCTGTTATTTATTTTTACTTTCTATCGTCGGCTGATGTCAAGTTTTTTTTCTACACAATTTTTACCGCCGAAGGCGATCGCACGTCCGGGCTGATGTCAATTGCAGGTGTTAATCGCCCATGCTGTCGAGGTGACTATAGAATATTTAGTCGAGATTTTGGCAAATTGAGGGCTAACATTGAAAGGACTAAAGTCCTTACTACGAACCAGTTTGTAGTAAGGACTTCAGTCCTTCTTTTTCTCTAAAGGTTTGTAGTAAGGACTTCAGTCCTTCTTTTTCCCTAAAAGTTTGTAGTAAGGACTGAAGTCCTTCTCCTTCTATACTCGCGTTTGACTGTGCAGAATTTCTGCTAACAGCATCTCTTGGCTTTTCGCAGGTTCTTTGCAAGTCAAACACTCACAAACTAACCCGATAACACCTTCGGGTAAATCAGCCTCAATCTGACAGACAGCAGTCGGATAATACCGCGAAATCAATCCAGAAATCTGGTCGGGCGACGTGCGAATTAGGGTAGAATGCTGGTACCAATCTAAAGCCGAAAGTAGACTCGGACAAGCTTGGGGACTATCTCGGACAATACTGCTGAAAGCTTGCAAACCTTGTTGGGCGCGATCGAGATATTCTAAATTTTGACCCAGCAGCGCCAAGCGAACCAAAGAGGCGATCGCAATTCCATTGGCCGCCGGAGTAGCATTGTCAGTATAACTGCGTTCCCGCACCAACAAATCCCCGCTAGCATCCTTAGCAGTATTGTAATACCCGCCCAATTCCAAGCTCCACAAAAACTCATCAAACTCATCTTGCACCCGCACAGCTTTCTCCAACCAAAACTGAGAATTCGGCAATTGCTGTACAGATTCCCCGTTTCCTAACATCAAACTCGCTTGATGCAAATCCAACAAAGCTTTCACAAACAAAGCATAATCTTCCGACTGCGCCGCCACCGCCGATTGTCCGTCATAATTGAGTCGCTGAAACCGCCCGTCAATCCACTGATTGTCTAAAATAAAATTAGCAGCTTTCACAGCCAATTCCAAATACTCAAAATTCCCAAAAACAGCCGCCGCCCGCGCCAAACCCGAAATCATTAAGCTATTCCAAGCCGCAATCATTTTCGTGTCAGTAACTGCTGGAATTCTCCCCGGCCAACTGTCGTTTTTTGCTTCCTGATTGTTCCGCGCTGGCGGAAAGGTTTTTACAGTATCTGGATGGCCGCCGTAGCGCAGAGCAAAAAGTTTAGCTAAAGCCGTTTCTACCGTGGTACTGAATTTTCCCGGATGTCGGCGCTGCAATACATTTTTGCCTTCAAAATTGCCGCTGCGACTAATATCAAACGCTTCTTGAACTTCAGCAAATTCCTCGACAGTTAACAGCGTTTGTAGTTCGGTGTAAGTCCAAACATAAAACGCTCCTTCTTCCGGCTCAGACCCCCCCGTTGTCCCCCCTTGGTAAGGGGGGGTTGGGGGGGTAAAACTGTCAGCATCCTGTGCTGCGTAGAAATAGCCAGTCGGCGCAGTCATTTCTCGCTTCAACCATTCTACTGTCCGCGCGATCGCACTTTCAAAAGCTGGCTCTTCAATTCCCGCGCTCCACAAATTCGCTAAATACTCAACAATTTGACCGTTATCGTAGAGCATTTTTTCAAAGTGCGGCACAGTCCAAGTTGCGTCAACCGTGTAGCGGTGAAATCCCCCCGCTACGTGGTCGTAAATGCCGCCCAAGGCTAAGTCTAAGCCGCGCTGAGTGCAGACTTGTTTGCTGTCATATTTTGCATCAAAATTAAAGCGCGTTCCCCGCAGTGCTAAATCAGCATAGGGCATCATTGGAAAACTCGGCCCGGGGTTACTCCGGGCAATAATTCCGGTATTGAGTTCTAAGCCTTTTTGGAAGACTTCGCGATTTAATTCTGCGGTTGTTACTGACAGCAGCGCCGACTGGTGGAGGTTGTCTAAAATTTCTCCTTTGAAGGCTTGCAATTTGCGCTTTTCTGTATCGTAAAAGCGGCGAATAGATTGCAACACTTCTAAAAATCCCGGGCGTCCGTAGCGCGGAGTTACGGGGAAATAAGTGCCACCGTAGAAGGGAACTCGCTCGTCGGGAGTGAGAAAAACGTTGAGAGGCCAACCGCCTTGGCCCGTCATCATTTGCAAGGCTTGCATATATATGCTGTCGATGTCCGGGCGTTCTTCGCGATCGACTTTTATCGGTACAAACTGCGAATTCATGTATTCGGCGATCGCGCGATCGGAAAATGCTTCTCCTTCCATCACTGTACACCAGTGGCAACTAGAGTAGCCAATTGACAAAAAAATCGGTTTATTTTGGCCCAGGGCCGTTTCTAAGGCTTCGTCGCACCAGGGCCACCAGTCGATCGGGTTTTCGGCGTGTTTCCGCAGGTAAAGGCTTTGGGATTGAGCAAGACGGTTGACCATAATCAAAGATAATTTAACTTGTGCTGAGTAAGTTTGTCAGTTATTTAGCAGTTTAGCGTGAGATGTTTTAGTTAAGTTTTGGCGACAATCATGTTTTAATATTATTACTGATTATCTCGATATAAAATGAGTTTATCATCTCGTCGAAATTTCAATCAACGGCTAGGACATTTTTTGTTGAGTGTTGTAGTTCCTCCTGTCATTCTCAAACAGTGCCAATCCGAACCATCTGAAAAAGCAGAACCATCTAACAAGCCTCTATTAAAAAGCAATAGTGACTCCAAAAAACAGGCAAAAAAATTAGTTCAAGAAGTAGAATTATTCGTACCGACTTTTTTGGGAAATGACCAGCGCAGGTTTTACGGTAGAGGTGTCCCCAAAGGCTTGAAGTTAATCAAGAAATTTGAGCTAGGAAGCGGCCGGACTTTTTTGGGAAGGCAATCTCAAGTTTGGAGTGGTGCCGGTTGGACTGGACAGCCAACAATTATCAGAGATCGGGATAAAACTTATTTAATTATAGGTGCTTTTGACCACTATTTGCACAAAATAGACATGGCGACAAATAAAGAAGTTTGGCGCTATGAATTTGATGATATAATTAAAGGAACTTCAACAATTTATATCGACAAAACAGCCAACGCCGAAAACAGAATTGTGATTTTGCAAGGCAGCCGCAGTGGCGGTGGTGGCAAAAATCTTGTCCCGAGTTTTAGGGCAATATCTTTTAGAACCGGTAAGGAACTGTGGAAGTTGGACATCCGGAGAACGCCCAGCTACAGTCAGGATAACGATAGCAGTGCTTTGTATCTGGGCGATGGCCTGTTGTTCAATGCGGGGGAAAATGCGATCGGCTATTTTCTCAATAGTTCTGCCAGCAAAGCTAAAGTTAAACAAGGAATTAAGCAACCGCAGATCTTGTCGGAAGTACAGCTTTATGCGCCAGGAGATATCAGCAAGCACGGCGGTAACTTGGTAGCAGAATCATCACCTTCTCGGCTCAAAGATAGACTGTTTATAGCTGCGGGTTCTGGACATATTTATGGGATAAGTATTAAAACAAAAAAGATAGTATGGGATTTCTATACTGGTTCAGATATTGATGGAAGTGCTGTAATATCTAAATCGGGTAAACTGTTTTGTGCGATTGAAAAACAATACATTGCAGGTAACGGCGGAGTCCTCAAACTAAATCCGAACAAAGAACCGAATGCCAGCGTCGAATGGTTTTTACCTACCGGAAATCGCCGACTTTCAGGCTGGGAAGGCGGGATAATCGGTTCGGTGGCGTTGAATGATGAGTACAATCCTGGGGGATTTCCAGCGCTATTTGCCACAAATGCGATCGATGGCAATTTGTACATCGGTTCCCAAGATACGATTACAGGTAAAAAGAATTCTGTACCTTGGCGAAATCAGTCTTACGATACTCCGGTAATCGTGTTTAAAAAGGAGATTGGTTCTTCGATTTCTACTCCGATATTTACTGATGGCAATAAACTAATTAGTGCGGGATATAATGGTGTTTATTTATTTGAGTTGAAGTGGGAACGAGCGAAGTCGGGGGATAAGAATGCTTTGAAAAATGCTAAGGGCGAGTTTTACCGTTTGAAGGTAAAAGAATCGGGTAGATTTAAGCCAGGTTTATCGTTTGAGGCGACACCTGTTGTTTGGGATGGGCTTGTGAGGATTTGCGCGCGGGATGGCTGGATGTATACTTTGGGTTAGAATTGATATTTTCCACAATACAGCAGCAACAGGCAAGATGCCTGTTCCACAATACAGCAGCAACAGGCAAGATGCCTGTTCCACAATACAGCAGCAACAGGCAAGATGAGCAGCAACAGGCAAGATGCCTGTTCCACAATACAGCAGCAACAGGCAAGATGCCTGTTCCACAATACAGCAGCAACAGGCAAGATGCCTGTTCCACAACTAATCAATTATCTTGTGGAATGGGCATCTTGCCCGTTCGATCGACTTTCGGCAGTTTCCGGGTGTTGAAATCCGCCAATGTCACCACCTACCGTTTAACAGCGCTTGTCTCTATCATGGAAAGGATATCAGGAATTATAGGAAACTTATTATATGGCGACCAATGACAGTCAAATAAATCAAATTTACGGTGCTGAGGATGCCCAAGGTATTTTACAGCTTGCGATCGCACGGCGACAAGATGACGGCGAACTTTCCCGAGTGCAGCTTTTCGAGATTGGGGCGGAATTAGGCATTTCCGAACAGGATATCGTGGCGGCGGAACAGCAATGGTTAGCCACTAGAGGTGAATTTCAGGAAAAGCTGGTTTTTAACTCTTACCGTCGCGGCAAATTGCGAAAAAACTTGACAAAATACGGCATTGTCAATACTTTTTTAGTTTTGTTTAATCTAGCAGGATCGCATGAGCTTTCTTGGTCACTCTTCATTTTACTAACCTGGGGATTGGGATTGTCGCTGAATGCTTGGAATGTTTATCAAACTGAAGGGGAAGATTACGAACAAGCTTTTGGGCGGTGGCGTTTGAAGAAACAGGTGGGAGAGTCTATCGGCACTGCGACGGATAAGTTTATGAAGTGGTTGCAGTCTTGATATTCAGTCACTCTTTTGTCAATGACATATTTATCAGCTAAAGTCTGCGATTGATTCACAAACTTCGCAATTACAGAGGAAACTAATCAATTTTAACATCAGGCTTCATCGCCCTGACTTCTGCTTTTAGATGAGGATTTAACCTCCAGGCAGGCTATTGCGAAGTGGCAACAATTAATTGCAAATGTAATTAAGTTCGATCGCGCAATCCCAACCTCAACCAAAAAATGCTATAATACCAACTTTAACTGCTAAACATATCCGCGAGCCGAAAACACAAGAAAATCTTATGGTGATTATTACCTCACAAGAAATTGCCCAATTTCGATCGCAATTAGCGGAATATCCCGCAGCCCTCAAAGCCCTAGACGAAATCGAAGATTGTGAAGGCAACATCGAAGATGCAGCTATTTCTCTAGCAATTCAAGCTGGACAAGAACCGAATATCTCTGAAAACTGGTTGGATGGATTGGCAAAAAGATGCCGCGTTGCTATTTGCAAATCTGAGGTAAAAGAAGAGTTGATAAACGGACAATTGAATGCTGCTTTTAGAGATTTAGTTGCTGCCAAAACTTGCCCGCAGATTTTGGTGACATCGGTGATTATTTATGTATTTAAAACTGGGGTAAATGATTTTTGCGAGCCTCTTGAATATCAGTTGTAAAGGTATCGATGGAGTTAAGATTCCCCGATTTCCCAAAACATGATACAACGAGGCGATTGCCTAGGGGATAGCTACGCTTATCTATCACTGTGCGCGGCTGTAGCTAGCGGGCACGACATCCGGCGACAAACCCAAAGATTTCCCCAGCAAGCGAGCAAGTTGCACTAAAAAATTAGCAGTATCTTCGTCACCTTCCCGGGCCATTGAAGCTGATATCTGGATTAGCATCTGCACAAATCCCGCATCTATTAAATCGGAACAGGAACTTAAAACCTCTGGTTCTTGACCGTTGGGACAGGTAAGCACTCGCTCGATCAAGTTCAAATAAGCCTCTTGACGTTCTGGATTCATTTTGGGGGGAAATGTACAGTAAATAATTTATTATTACGTTTAACTCGGTTCTGTCAATCAGGCGATCGCACAAGCGATCCCCGTCTTTCCTCTAGAAACTCCATTCAGTCAGGAATAGACAGAAGCTTAAAGAAAATCTTAAGTTTTTTGATGCTACTTTAGTGGAGATCTCGGCGCTGATGGCGCACCCTACAATTTAAGGGTAAGGTGCTGATGGCGCACCCTACAATTTAAGGGAATTAGGAATATCAAACATGAAAATAGGAATATTTTTAGGAAATCTCGGAAATCCCGCCATCTACTATCCGACACTAGGCAAAATTACTGGCGGAGTCGCGGCGAGCATTTTTCTGTGCCAATTGTTGCAATGGCAAACACAACAGTCTAACTCGGGCGAATGGGTGAAAACTAACAGCAGCGAAATTGAAAAAGCTACTGGTTTAAATCGCGAAGAACAGGAATTAGCGATACGGCTGCTGAAAGTGCGATCGCTCCTGAAAGCAAAATCCACAAATCCCAACACCGACACTCTCGAACTCTGGGCGGATATTGACGCCTTCGAGGAAAAATTTAATAACTTGTTGACACCTACTTCCGGCGATAGCATAACACAAACAAGCCGCGAAAACAACAATCTTCCTCTAGAAATATTCACCGAAACTTACCCCCCAGAGCGTGCAGTTAAAACTGACAAATTTTTCGGGCAACCCCGCCAGCAAATAGCGGTTGCAGTCAATCCAAATTACCGATTTAGCGGGCCTTGGAATTCCCAAGAAGAACTGCATAACTTTCAGCGAGCTTTAGAAGAATATGCCAGACAGCATAACTTATGGTTTGGCAATCCTTCGGGATGGGCTTTTAAAATTATTGATAGCATGACAAAGGGCTTAACTTCGACTTTTTGGGACGAGTTTATCGCCGGAATTCCTTTAGGAGAAAGTCAGAAAGTTAAGCGGGAGTGGGAAATTGAGCCGGAAGTGCCTTATCCGGCGTTTGAGGAGGAGCGAATTCAGTATTACGTGCACAAGGGCGAACCGCTGGAAGCAGCGGTATCTAAAGCCCGCGCTGATTTGAGAAACCCGGTTTTGGGGAAGGATTTGTGGGAGGGTTTTTTGCGAAAGTGCGATCGAATTGCGGACGATGCGCTCAAAGCCAAAAACCAAGGGGTAGAAACCGCATATTTACCGTCTTCCTTCAACGAAAGACCACAAATTACCAAAGAAAGTGTGATGAATAAATTAGGGGCGATCGCGCCGCAATTTGCCCTGAATCAATCCACATCTGAACCAATTCCTGAACCGCCAAAAATCGAACAACAACAGCCACCAACTACAGACGAAATCCCGAGTATTTCGTTTTTACAAAAAGCTTACCAAACTTCTCTCGGTCGAAGTATAGTTGAAAAACAAATTGCTGCTAATCCAGAATGGGGCTATGAAATTTTTGACGGTGAAATTGTAGAATCTATCCCTTTTTAATGAGGCTAAAATGAAACGAATTAGCGATATCAATCCGCTGGGAAGTGAGCGCCCAAATCCTTCTAATCCAGAAAGAGAAAAGCTGCGTCAGGAAAGATTGCAGCGCGAGAAAAATTCAGGTTTTCAGCAGTTAATAGAGCTTTGTATTTTGGGCGAATACGACATGGCTAAACAACTTGCAGCCAGAAATTCTAGCTGGGGTTATGAAATAGTTGATGGAGTTGTAGTGGAGCAGATAGATTAGGTTCGTAGTGAGGACTTTAGTCCTTTCAAGTTCGTAGTGAGGACTTTAGTCCTTTCAGCCTCGGTTTTAAGGACTGAAGTCCTTACTACAAACCTAGTTTTGTGCATATGTTATAATTACAATAGAGACTTAATTTGTTTGAAGATTATGACAGTTATTAATGCCAAAAACTTAACATTAGGAGAAGTCCACCGTCTTTTCGGCTTACAAAAGCACTACAACAGCTCATTTACCTCGCTGTTATCCCTTGAAGATATAACAGAACACGAACAGCAGGAACTTATACAAATCCGGGATGACTTCGATGACTACATCTCTACCGATCGCGTTTCTGAAGGATTGGTACAAGCTCTGACTACTTTTCCCTTAATGCGATTAGCTGGCTTCTACCGCCCACCTATTAAAATTAGTCTAGAACAAGACATTGCCGAAATTAGCATTGAAGATGAAGACATAATCATTAAAGGGCGGTTTGATATTTTGGCAGTCAATAAATTAAAATCATTAAGAAGTGAAACATCTTTTTGGGTTTTAGTGATTGAAACTAAAAATTCAGGAATCAACGCATTTATGGGTTTATCCCAATTGCTTACCTATGCTTATCAAAATTTAAAATATCAAGACGCAATCTGGGGTTTGACAACCAATGGAATGGAATATCAGTTTGTCAATATCCGTCGTGGAAATCCGCCCACCTATCAGTTAATGCCTTTGCTAAATCTGATGGAACCAGAATCTTCAGTTGTGTTGCTGCAAGTGTTCAAAGCTATTTGCAAGCTCTAACAATCCAATCTTGAAACGGCGGAAGCAGCTTTTATATGTACAGAGGCGGTTTCAACCGCCGAGTCTTCTGCACAAAAAAATGAGGCGGGGAGAATTCCCACGCCTCAATTTTTAGCTAGCTTTTTCTCTACAAAATAGAGTTGTTAAAGCTTAGTAGCCTCTGGTGTTAGGCTTGTGCACGATGAAGCTCAGCACTTGGCACTGCTTCACGTTGTCAAAACCCATGACGCGGATGTAGCAGGTGGGGTTTTCAGAGCGGCAAGCTTGAACTTCAGTCATGATTTCTTGGACGCTGCGAGCACCAAACAAAGGCAACTTCCACAATGTCCAGTAGCGCATTTCAGCGGCAGAGGTTTCGTTGAATTCTACGCCGGGAATGTAGCCTTGATCCAAGATGTATTGCAGTTGCTTGGCAATTTGGGCGTCTGTCAGCGGGGGCAAATATGACAGAGTTTCGTAACGACGCTCTTTAGGTAAAGTCTTCATTTTTTGTATCTCTAAGGTGTGTGTTCGATTCGCCAAGTGCGATCGATTAACTCGACAAATTATCCAGATTCGGTTCAGAATCTATTGAGGATGTTTCAGGATTGCTGCTAGCCACAGACCAATTAAGCTGCGTAATTCGCTCCAAATGCTGGCGTCTGTGTTCCATATTCGACTGTTGAATGCCAGTACAAACCATTTCTGGCAAAAATTCCGTCACATCGTGCGCCAGATATTCTCGCACCGTCATGATCCGAAATCCTAAATCTTGATTTTCCCTCAGCAGTTCCTCAATGTAAGCTTCTCCATCTTGGATTTTGCCCTTGGTGGAAAAGTCATTCAGCCAGATTGCCAGAGGAGGATTGGTTTCGCTCAACTGAGCTACAACAATCCGCACGGATTGATAGGTTAGGTAACTTGCCAGCACCTTAGCGGTGTCTTTCGCAACTTGTTTGAGATCCATTTGACCCCAGCTCCCTCAAATTTTAGGTTTTGAATTTTAGATTTTGGATGCAAACTTACTTGTAAATCTTCTTCAAAGATAAAGACTTAACAGCAAGTTTGCGACCTAAAACTTAAAATCTCTAACCAAAAATCATCAAACGGTATCCATTGCCTCGAACTCAAACTTGATTTCTTTCCAGAGTTCGCAAGCAACAGCCAATTCAGGGCTCCATTTGCAAGCTTCGCGAATGATGTCTCCGCCTTCGCGCATCAGGTTGCGGCCTTCGTTACGAGCTTGAACGCAAGCTTCCAATGCAACGCGGTTAGCTGCTGCACCAGGTGCGTTACCCCAAGGGTGGCCCAAGGTGCCGCCGCCGAACTGCAAGCAGGAGTCGTCGCCGAAGATTTCAACCAAGGCTGGCATGTGCCAGATGTGGATACCACCGGAAGCAACTGGCATGACACCAGGCATGGAGGCCCAATCTTGGGTGAAGTAAATACCGCGGCTGCGGTCTTCTTCGATGTGGTCTTCGCGCATCAAGTCTACGAAGCCCATCGTGATGCCTTTTTCGCCTTCGAGTTTGCCCACAACTGTACCGGAGTGCAGGTGGTCGCCGCCGGACATCCGCAAGCACTTGGCAAGCACGCGGAAGTGGATACCGTGGTTCTTTTGACGATCGATCACGGCGTGCATAGCGCGGTGAATGTGCAACAGAATACCGTTGCGACGGCACCATTTGGCCAAGCTGGTGTTTGCAGTGAAACCACCGGTTAGGTAGTCGTGCATGATGATGGGGGTTTTGATTTCTTTGGCGAACTCAGCCCGTTCCATCATTTCTTCAAAGGTAGGGGCGGTTACGTTGAGGTAGTGACCCTTGACTTCGCCAGTTTCTGCTTGAGCTTTTTCAATAGCTTCTTGAACGAACAAGAAACGATCGCGCCAACGCATGAACGGTTGCGAGTTGATGTTTTCGTCGTCTTTGGTGAAGTCCAAACCGCCGCGTAGAACTTCGTAAACGGCGCGGCCGTAGTTCTTAGCAGACAGACCCAATTTGGGCTTAATTGTACAACCCAGCAAAGGACGGCCGTACTTGTTCAATTTGTCGCGCTCAACGGTAATACCGTGAGGAGGGCCTTGGAATGTTTTCAGGTAAGCAATGGGAATCCGCAAGTCTTCTAACCGCAGAGCACGCAGAGCTTTGAAACCGAAAACGTTACCAACCAAAGAGGTCAGCAAGTTGGTGACGGAACCTTCTTCAAACAAATCCAAAGGATAAGCGATGAAGCAGATGTATTGGTTGTCTTCACCGGGAACTGGCTCGATGTCGTAGCAACGACCTTTGTAGCGATCGAGGTCGGTCAGGAGGTCAGTCCACACAGTTGTCCATGTACCGGTGGAAGATTCAGCGGCCACAGCAGCTCCAGCTTCTTCTGGGGGAACTCCGGGCTGAGGTGTGACGCGGAATGCTGCCAAAATATCTGTATCTTTCGGCGTGTAGTCCGGTGTGTAATACGTTAGTTTATAGTCTTGAACTCCGGCTTTATACCCAGCCTTTGATTGAGTTTGGGTTTGCGCGTAAGCCATATCTCGCTTCCTAGTATTCGCTTAATTTTTTGGGCCTGATGGCCGGCTCTTAGAAATATATCAATAAAGTGGCGCGTTGAAATTTTAATATTCTTTTAATCATCATAAGTATTGTTTATTTAGCTTTACATTAGGAAATTTTATGTAACATATCTTATCAAACAAAAGTGGCGAAGGATGCAGGGCTAAGGGTTGGGGATCGATGAGATTTTAGATTTTAAATTTTAGATTTTAGATTGGAGAAGGAGAAAAAATTAGTCATAAATACTTAAATCATGGTGGAGATCGATTAAATTTTAGATATTAAATTTTGGGTTGGGGGTAGGAAAAAATTAGTTATAAATACTTATAGAACTCCAAAGGTACGTTGTTGGGCTTCAGCCCTCTTCTAATATATGTAAAGAGGGCTGAAGCCCAACAACGTACCTAAAAGTCGGCAGCATAGCACATAATATGGACAGGACTTGTGCGGCAAACCGGGTTTCTGCGTTAGCTGCACGTAAGTCTACTATGGATATCTAGCCCCATCTTTACTCTGGTTGTGCCTCACCCCCCTTCACAAGCCGTCCACTGCATCAATCCAGATTGCCCAAGGCCTTACCCTCAGACTTGGGGCAACAATTTTTGTCAGAGTTGCGGGACTCCGCTGCGGCTAAAAAATCGCTACATACCTCTACAAGGGCTCGGTACCGGGGGTTTTGCAGCTATCTACACAGTTTGGGACGCAGAAACTCAAACCGAGCGCGTCCTCAAATTGTTGCTCGAAACTTCTCCGAAAGCGCTAAAACTGTTCGAGCAGGAAGCTTGGGTTTTGGCAATTTTGCGGCACCCCGGCGTTCCAAGAGTCGAGCCGGACGGTTATTTTCACGTCCAAACCCAAAATTTGGGAGGCGGGGATGGAAATGCCACAGGGAGGCGCTTACCTTGTTTGGTAATGGAAAAGATTCACGGCAAAACTTTAGAAGAAATTCTTGAAGATCACCCTCAGGGATGTCCGCAGGAATGGGTGTTTAGCTGGCTGAGTCAAGCTGTGCAAATTTTAGAGGAGTTGCATCGGTGTCAGATTATTCACCGCGACATTAAACCCTCCAATTTGATGCTGCGAGACCCGGAGTCGCCCCAAGTGTTGCTGAGCAAGGGTTTGGGCGGTTTGCAATTGGTGACGATCGACTTTGGGGGAGTTAAACAAATGGGCGGTGTCGAACCAATGGGGAAAGATTCTGCTTCTTCGACGCGGTTGATTTCGCCTGGGTACAGCCCGCCGGAACAAATTGTTGGGGGCCAAGTTGTCCCGGCGACGGATTTTTATGCCCTCGGGCGGACTTGCATTCATTTGCTGACGGGGAAGTATCCGGCGGAAATTGAAGATCCGATGACGGGGGAGTTGCGCTGGCGCCACATTGTGTCTGTGAGTCCGGCTTTTGCGAATTTGTTGGATGATATGGTGCGATCGAATATACAGCAGCGTCCGGCTTCGGCTGCGGATGTTCGATCGCGTTTGCAAGATATTTATGCTAAGAGTAAGGGCAAAATTGCGTTAGCCCCAGTCAGTCAAGCTATTGTGGAATTTTGCCGGCAAGTGGTGGTGGCGACGGCGCAAAAAACGGCAAGTTTGACGGTTTTGGTGTTCGGCGCGATCGCCCAACTTGTAGTAGCTTCTCTGGATACGGGCTGGGAAATGGTGCTCGGTGGGGTTGGTGGATCCGCAGGGGCGATCGGCGGTTTGGTTTTGGCCTATGCTTCGCCTATTGGCCCGGAATTTGCGAGTTTTTTGAATGAAGGTTTGCACCAATTAATTCCTTATATGAGTTTTAATGTCGGCCCGGAAGTGCTCTTGTTTGCTTTTGCGGGCTGGGGCACTGCGATAGGTTTGACGGATGCGGGGAGTTTTCGCCAGCAAAAACAGTATTGGCTGTCGGGATTGATGGGTGCTCAGGGCTATTTGTTGGCGAGTTTGTGCTGGATGGAAGCGACTGCTTTTAGCGGCGTGCAGGGGATTATTTTGGGGGCATTTGCGATCGCCACTTTAACGATCGGCATGGGTTTGCGGAGTCACCAATTAGCGCACGCTTTGGTGGTGGCTGCTTGTTCGACGGGAATGTTTCTATTTTTGAATGCTTTGAGCATTTTTCCAGGGAGTTTTTTAGGAATTTTGGATCTTTCGTCTGGTTATCCCTTCGGCTGGTTGCAGATTGGGAGTTCAATTGCATTTTTTGGTTTGTTGGGAAGTGCGATCGGGCTTTGTTTGGGAGTTAGTCATTATTTGGTTGTGCCTTTGTTAAGGTGGTTGGGTTGGAAGTAGGAATTAACTAATTAAATATTCAACATTTCACCTCAAATTCAGATCCCCCTAAATCCCCCTTAGAAAGGGAAACTTTGAGAAGGCTCTTGTCCCCCCGACCTAAGCGGGGTTAGGGGGTTTCTCCGGGTTTTAAAACTCTTGTGGGGTAGGCTTCTAGCCCGCCCCAAAATCTACAATTTAGAGGCTAGACAGCTTATAATCTAATACCGTTTACTTAAGACCGCCCTGAGGGTAAAACCCTATGATAAATAGATACGGAGATTGCTTCGTTCCTCTCTTCGGACTATTCTAAGTAAACCGTATTGGTGTATAAGCAGCAACTGTCAAAATTATGCGGTCGCCTACATTCATAAAAAAGCAACAAAACTTGTTGTTTTATTTGATAGTTAATTGGGCTGATTTTATCCGATCGCCCATTTTACCCGTAATCGCAATCTTTCCGGGGCGCAGCGCCCGAAACGTGCCCGGTTGCGCGCCCATATGATGAAAGGTGCGATCGAGTAACGGCCGCGAATTCGGAGGCTTGGTTGGCGCACCAGGCCCCGGTTCCTGATAATCTGGAGTCCGCAGCCCGAAAGTTAATGGGGGTAGCAAATTGCCTTTTGAATCAGAGGCGATCATTTCAAAGGTAATGCGATCGCCCACGCGCACTGTCGCCACTTCTGGCTGAATCCGAACATCCCAATCTGGCGGATAAACAACACCCGACATCAAGAGTGTTTTTTGTCCTGTTTTTGCCAACACGGTAAACTTTCCCGGCGCAATTCCCGTCACAGTTCCATCTTGGGAAAGTTGGATAACTTTGGTATCTTGTGATGACCAAACTGCTGGTTTTACCAACAATGCGAACTCAGATACTCCGCAATCTGAACCGCTGCCTTCCCCGATTTTTAGTTTAACGTTTTTACCTGCAATTAAAGGGTTAACGTCTTCAAATTTGTAAGCCAGACAAGGAGTTGTTTTAAAGATACCGAGAGTGGTTTTAAAGATGCCTGCCGTCACCACGATCGCATACCACGCGGTACAACCAATTGCTACCAGTACCAGCGCAACTGAGGTTCCGTAGCCGACGGTGATTATTTTTTGTTTTCGATCAAACTGATGCCAGTCTCTCATTGTTCTTTCGATCGCACTTTCCTCAAAAGTTACTTGCCTCTAAGGGCGATCGATCTATTTCTGTATGCCAAAAAAAAAATTGGCATAGGGTTCGATAAAATATATTAAAATTTCGATATTGTCTAGTGCGAGCTTCTAGATCGCACTGTATGGTTAATCGATCGGATATAATATCATGGTAGACTAGATATTTGGTGAATCAGGTTTTATGAATTTGCGAACTGTTGACAAATAGAAGTCCAATGATACTTGAAACTGATAGATTGATTTTGACACCGATTGTAGAGAACGATCTCAACAAGCTGCACGCCATTTTTACCGATTCCTATGTCAGGAGATATTTGTGCGACGGTCAAATTTGGTCGCTAGATCCAGTGGAAGAAATGATCGAACAGAACGAACAACTGTTTGGAGAAAAGAAATTCGGCTTGTGGTTTATCGAGAGAAAGAACGATCGCGAAGTTATTGGATTTGTGGGGTTGTGGTATTTTTTTGAGGAACCGCAGCCGCAGTTGGTCTATGCGCTGTTGCCGAAAGCTATTAAAAAAGGCTACGCTACTGAAGCATCCACGAAAATATTAGAGTATGGTTTTGATGGACTTGGATTAGATTATCTGGTTGCAAGTTGCGATCGCCCAAACATTGAATCATGCAAATTAGCAGCCAGACTCGGGATGAGACAAGTAGAAGAAAGGATTGTCAATGAAAATCCCATATTATTCTTTAGAATCGATAAGTAGTAATTAGCAGTCAGGGCGCAATGCACAAATGGCTTTCGGTGGTGGGAATTGGCGAAGACGGACTTTCGGGATTGAGTTCGATCGCCCTTTCGTTACTCGATCGATCTAAAATCGTTGTCGGTGGCGCGCGTCACCTCGCAATGCTACCCACCGACGACACCCGCGAAAAATTAGTTTGGGCTTCACCACTACAAACCACAGTTGACAGCATCATCAGCCGTCGCCCAGAGGCTGTTTGCGTGCTCGCAAGTGGCGATCCGATGTGTCACGGGATTGGTGTCACGCTGTCGCGCCGGATTCCGATCGCCGAAATGACTGTGATTCCCGCAGCATCGGCTTTTAGTCTGGCTTGCACCCGTTTGGGTTGGCCTCTGGCGGATGTTGAGACTTTCAGCTTAACAAATCGCCCGATCGCCTCGATCGCCCTTAGTTTCTCTCCCGGTGCGCGGTTGCTAGTCTTGAGTGCCGATCGACACACGCCTGAAAAAGTTGCCCAATTGTTGACACAGCGGGGGTTTGGCAGCAGTTTGATGACCGTGTTCGAGCGGATGGGATCGCAGGCGGAACGGCGGATCGAGGGAGTTGCAGCAGCTTGGAATGCGACGGATTTAGCCGATTTGAATGCGATCGCCATTGCAGTTACAGCCGATCGCGAAACTCTGATTGTTTCCCGCACCTCCGGCTTACCGGATGCAGCCTATCGCCACGATGGACAGTTGACAAAACGGGAGGTTAGAGCCGTTACGCTGTCGGCGTTAGCGCCGATTCCGGGGGAGTTGCTGTGGGATGTGGGCGCGGGCTGCGGTTCGATCGCGATTGAGTGGATGCGGAGTCATCGGAGTTGTCGGGCGATCGCGATCGAGCGCCATCCAACTAGACTGGAATATATTGCTGAAAATGCCTCTAATTTGGGTGTTCCCGAGCTCAAAATCGTCACCGGATCAGCACCGGATGCTTTGGCAAATTTGCCGCAACCAAATGCTATTTTCATCGGTGGCGGTGTCACCGCAGAGGCTTTGCTAGAAACTTGTTGGAATGCTTTAGGTGAAGGTGGCCGATTAGTTGTGAATGCGGTGACAATTGAGAGTGAACTTAAGGTTTTGCAATGGCATTCTTTGCATGGTGGGGAACTGATTAGAATTGGGATTCAGCGGGTTGGTGCGATCGGTTCTTTTCAGGGTTGGAAACCGCTTGCACCGGTGACTCAGTGGGCGGTTGTTAAGAGGTAATATCAATTCTGATTGGATCGGATTGATTTAACCACAGAGTACGCAGAGAACACAGAGGAAGAGATCAGAGAGATGAATCATTCCGATGAAGAGCGGATTTAATCTAAAAGGCGATCGATCTTTTTCCTAGAAAGCTATAATCAGTAATATCCTCTGGAATGAAAGTGAAAATGCCAGACGAATCATCTGTAGATCCTTATCTAGATCAACTGTTTGAAGACTATTCCAACACTGAAGTTATTGAACTACAGCAATATCTGTCTGAATGGGATAGAGGAACTTATCGAACTGTAGCCCAAAGTGTGTTAGACCATTCACAAAGAAAAGGATTTGATCCGCTCAAATATCTGCGTAAGGCACACAATTTCAACACTAGAGGTGCTGTAAGAGTTCCTCGCACGGGATATCGGCAGGATGGAGCCGCTGTTTACCGAAAGGGAAATGAGTTTTTAATTGTTCGATCCGATCAGTACGGTGTTGAAAAAATAGTGACTTATGGCATCAATGAGGAATAAAAATATGACACAAGTTCAAAACAAGTTAGCGATTCAGCAAGATATTATTGTGCAACTTTTGGCACAGTTGACGGTTGACTATCAAAACACTAAATCAGAGCGTAAAGAGATAGCCCAGAACTATCTTGGTTCCGAGGAAGAGTTTTCGTTTCTGGAAGAGCTTGAGTTAGTGACAGTCAGTATTCGTGGTTATGCTAGTCAGATTGAGACTAGCGCAGGGGTTGAGCATCGCGAGAAAGCGATCGCAGACTTACATCACCTTCGGGTGTTCGATCGTTCTGCGATTGCTAATTTTTATCATGAGATGCGATCGGGCTATCTTCAAATGCGGTCTTATATCCGAATGCTAGACTATTTGCGACTGCTGGTGTTGGAGTATTTGCAAATGGAATAGAGAAGGAGTTTTGCAAAGAAGATGAACGATAAAGAAATAGCAACCGCATTTAAAATCCCCGCAAAAATGCCATTTCTTGAGGCTATCTGCTGGCAAATTGCTAATGTCAAAAATCTGACTTTCCCGGAAATGCTATGTCGCTACGAATCTGGCTGGCATTATTGGGGAGTTTTGGGAGAACCCAACTCTGAGGAACTAATTTTTATTCAACAAATTAGCCAACACTATCAATCTTGGCTGGTAGCGGAACTATTAAGCATTGGCCAGCCACAAAAAACAGAAAAACGGGTAAATTTGCAACTAATGTTTAAGCGCGAAATTCATCAAAAAATATTAACTGTACTCAGCCACTTGAATGTCGAGTTTTTGCAGGAATGTCGCGCTTATTTTGGTGGCCCAACCCTGATAAGTATGGAACATGAGGAATATCGGTTAAGCCAGGATATTGACTTTATGTGTCCGATGGATGGTGGCTACAGTCTCCTGCGCCGAAAAGTGGCCGAAGCAGGCTATGATGCGATATTTGCTAATCGCAATCGCATTTTTCTCCCCAACGATATTCAATCAAACCAATACGGCATCAGATTTCCAGTTATTGTGGATGATACTACAATTAAATTCGAGATGGTTTGTGAAGGGCGAATTCAGTTTGGCGAACCAAATTATCCTAATTGGTCGCCTGTTCCTTGCTTGAATCAAATCGATAGTATAGCAGAAAAACTGTTAGCAAATGCCGATCGATGGCCGAGCGATCTGGTAAACTCTAGAGATTTAATCGACTTGGCAATTCAAAGGTTAGCGAGTCCGATTCCCCAAGAGGCGATCGACAAAGCTGAAGCAGCTTATCAAGTTATGAAACCGCTAAATCGAGCGATTCAGTATTTCCAAGAGCGTCCCGATTATCGGGAAAAATGCTACGATATTTTAAGTATTGCAGAACCAGATCGAGTTATTGACGGTATCGATTTATTAGCTCAGGATTTAGGTAGGAAAATCACAGTCAGGACATTTTGCGAGACTATTTCTCCGTTTCCTGGATCTTTGTCGTAATATCATGTCCGGGCGATTACATAATAAAAAAGGTTCGTAATGAATCAAACAATAATGAACGCGGGCATCTTCTGTCCACTACGCTAAGATGAAGGCAGATTTACATTGTCTTATGAGGTCGTTATGACCAGTTTGCTATCGTCTACAAGTATTTCTCGCTATGTCACCCGCAATCTTGAAGTTTTGCAGGGGGAACCGATTATTGCAGGTACTCAATTGACTGTACGGGATATTGTGGTGTTTTGGAAATCGGGAATAAAGCCTGAAGAAATCCCACAGAAGTTACTGCAACTCGTGACGGGTGCTCAAGTTTTTGATGCGATTAGCTTTTATCTGGATAATCAGCCAGAAATTGACGATCGGATTGCTTGGTACGAGGCGCGTCCGATGTTGAATATTTCACCTCTTTTGAGATGTAATCCGTTGCTGAATGAAGTCACGAAATATGTTGAAGTATATCGCCGCGATCGAAATGCCGATATCGATTTTCCTGAGTCTGAGACCCTATGACTCAATATGTTCTCGATACCGACCATATCACACTGCTGCAACACTTTCCTATGCAACTCCAAACCCTGTATACTGTCGCGCATAGGGAGGCTGAACTCCTAACACGATCTCTTCTTTGGCAATCCCCATTTCTACTAATTCATCAGCAAAACTTCGATCGGTTTGATTGCGCTGAATCCAAATTTTTCCATCTTTGATATCTAAGTGAATGAAGCAGTTATAAATACGGTCATGTTCATTCCATCCTAAATCGATAACCAAATAGCGATCGCGTTCTTTGTCAAAAACGAATTCTACTTCTATCTGACCATTAATCGGCGGGTCTTCACCCGATTCGAGCAGTAACTTTTCGATGCACTGGCGATAAAAATCTAGTTTATGTCCATAGTCTTTGAACAGCATAAGCATCAAACATTTCATCACGGCTGACTAAAACTAAAGAATGATTAATGGATTGGGCAATTAAAATGCGATCGAATGGATCGCGATGATGAAATGGTAGGTTGCGAACCCGTACAGTATCCGCAAATGAAATTGGCAGTAACAAGATGCCAGCAGCAGGTAACTGAGCTTCGATATCTGCATAGTCTGATTGCAGCGTCAGTTTACCAATGCTGATTTTGATGGCAATTTCCCAAAGACTGGCAATACTCAAATAGACTCTATCGGCGGATTCAATCTGCTCTTTCAATGCAACTGATAGGTTAGGAGCATTTTCTGAAAACCAAATAAAAGTGTGAGTATCGAGGAGCAATGCACTCATTCCATATACTCCTGTAAATCCTCTAATGGTGCATCAAAATCATCAGCAAGGGGTAAGACAAACGTGCCTTTCATCATCCCTGCTAGACGTTTCTTTTGAGGAGGATTTACGGCCACCTCATTATTTGCATATTTTGCAGCCAAGAATTCTACATAGTGCAGCACTTCCTGTTTCAGGGAATCTGGCAATTTGACTAAGGTTTCTAGGATGGTGGTTTCTAGCATTAGATCGCCTCTTGCTGGATAAAATTATGATAACAATTGCCAAGCAAAACTTACCGATCGCTTCCAACTTCCGCCAAATGCCAAAACGTCATCCCATTTTCCGCATGACTGAGCAAAATCCCCAAATCTTCGAGGCTTTCTAGACAGTCGAGAATGACTTTTTGTTTGCGATTTGCGCCTTTGAAATGGGCGGTGACTTGGGCGGCTGTCCATTCGCCGCTTTGGGTGCGGAATAAGTCGCGGATGGCCGAAAGTTGCTCTTTCAGGGTTTTGGGGAAGGGTTGTTGTTCAGTGGGGGCGATCGCGATTTCTGTTTCGGTTATGATACCTGCAAGGGATGGTTGCACGTAGGTTTCGCCGGGGGCTTGGTAGTCGGGACGCAGCCAGCGAATGTGTCCGTTGCGTTCTTCTTCGGCGCGTTGGGCGTTGAGGGTGACGAGGTTTTCGAGGATTTGGTCGTCGGTGAGGGTTGCTTCCCAATCATAGGCGGCAAATACGGCGCGATCGAGTTCGTCGTGGATTTGTTTGAGGGTGGAGACTAGGGCTTTTTGATAGCGCTTCGCTTAACGGGTGGGGAATTGCCACTCTTTAAGTAAACGCGCAGCACAATTTAATTTGGTACTGATTGTTGTTCAACGTATTTTTTTAGCTGTTCAATCGTAACGCCACCACAACTAGCTACAAAATACGAGCCAGTCCAGAACACAGGCTTATAGTAGAAATTGCTGAGATATTCCGAAAATTCTTTGCGGATTAACCGAAAACGATTTAGGATAATGACATGATGATAACGTACCAGTACCGAATTAAGCCTAACTCCGAACAAATTGCCATCATGGACAATTGGTTGGAGTTGTTGCGTCGGCACTGGAATTATGCTTTAGGACAAAGGTTGGACTGGCTACATCGTACTCGTTGCCGGATTGACCGATGCTCAATTATCTCAGAGCCCATTGGCAAAATACCTGAAACCGCCAATTATTACACTCAGCAATCAGCACTCAAGGAAACCAAAAAAATATTTCCTGAGTACAAAGATATTTATTCTGAAGTTCAGCAAATCAATATTCAAAGATTAGAAAAAGCTTGGTGGCGTTGGTTAACACCGGATAAAACCCTTAAACGTGCTGGTAGACCACGCTTTAAAAAGAAAGGTGAATTACGTTCGTTTTGTTTTTCTATAGTCAATCACCCAAAAGCAGCTTGTTTTTTAACAGGAACTACATTACGAATTCCCAGAATTGGAGAAATACCAGTAATTGTACATCGTCCTATTCTTAACGGATTTACACTCAAAACGGCAACCATTGTTAAAAAAGCCGATGGTTGGTATGTTTGCTTAAGCATAGAAGATGGCAGTGTACCGACACTAATGCCAATAGATACCATAAAAACAGCAGTTGGCATTGATGTCGGTTTAGAAAAATTTTTAGCGACATCAGACGGTAAAATTGTCCGGATTCAACAAACAAGAAGAAAAGCTCAAAATCATTTAGGTAGACAACAAAGGAAGTTAGCAAATCAACAAAAAGGCTCCGCCAACTATCAAAAGCAAGCTAATAAGGTCGCCAAAATTCATCAACGAATTCAGAGACAGCGAAAAGATTTTCATTATAAAACAGCACACTTCCTGGTAAGACAATATGACTTAATTGCAGTTGAAGACCTGAATATAAAAGGACTTGCTCGTACTCACTGGGGGAAATCAATTTTAGATGCAGCTTGGGGAAGTTTCATGACGATACTGGAAGCAGTGGCGGTAATACGCGGCGTTCGTGTTGTTAAAGTTAACCCGAATAATACATCTCAAGATTGCTCAGGGTGTGGAGTTAAAGTTAAAAAAGATTTATCAATTAGGTGGCATTCTTGCCCTCATTGCCATACTGAATTAGACCGTGATATTAATGCGGCAATAAATATTTTGCATAGAGCAATTGAGGATTTTAAAGCGGTGGGACTCATCGTTTCTGCTTGTGGAGGCTTAGAGATTACTCAGCCATTGAAACAAGAAGCAAAGGAAATGTTAGCTGGGTTTCAGTTAGAATAATTCTTTTGAAGCCCCCGTTAACCGAAGCGGTATAACGGGGGAGAACGTCACCAACGTCCCAAAAATCGCAGGTTCCACATTGCACCAATCCCGCTTCGCCGCCTGTAACAACACTTCCAACTGCGTCTTTGTCAGCGCAAACGCCTGGGATTCCGCAAACAATCCGCCATTAAACCGCAACAGTTGGCCATGAAAGCCAAAACTCGTCCCCTGATTCATCGCCTCCCACAGCGCCTCTACCTCCGGCTTAAACATCTTCGGATTGAGAATCCAGCGCGTTTCCAGCGCCTGGGTAAACAGATGTTCCTTCAGCAACCCCACATCCTCAGCAAACATGGTGAAAATACAGCGCATCAAAAACTGGGCGACTTGCTGCGGATCGACATTTGCTTCCATCCCCTTCGCCAACTCTGCCAAATCCGCCGCCACTTCCCGCGTCACCCGCGCTGCAATTTTCTCTGGGTTGCGCTGCTGCGGATTGCTAAATATATCGACAAACAGATCGAAAACATCCGGCTTTCGCAACTCTGTCAATCCAATATCTCGCCGCGCCCCATAGCCGCCATAGTCGCCGCTAAAACCCATCCACAATTCAAAATGATCGCCAATATCGCAAGTTAACAAAAACGGCGGTTTGCTGCTGAGATTGCGGGTGTAAGCAACTGCCTGTACAAACGCTTTTTCCATCTCTCGCAAATAGCTATTAGTTCCCCGTTTTGCCGTTCCTTTTTTACCAGTCGTGCCGCCCTGTTTTGCCTCAATCAAAAAATGCTCGGCTTTGTGAAAATCGATAAACCATGAAGTCACTTTCCCGCTGGGGTGAAAGGTTTTGACATCTTTATCAAAGCAGTAAGGATCGTTGGGAATTCTGCCTTTATCGATCGGGCGATCGACTCCCAGCGCATCGCACATTTCCGCAAAAAACAACTGGTAGTTGGCGCGTTCATTGCCGCTAGAACCTGCCCACCGATTGATGAATGTTTCGACTCTGGTGCGATCGACCTCATTCATGCTTCAATCCTGCTACTGCTGGTTTTTTCTAGGACTTATCATATCAAATCTGGTTGTATAATATAGAGGAGACGGCAGTGCCGTGTCCCTACAATATTTGGGTAGGGACACTCCAAGAGCCCATAGGTGTCAACTTAAGCCTGAAAGCCTTGATAAATCTCGTTTTTACCTAAGTCTAGATCCCCCTAAATCCCCCTTAAGAAGGGGGACTTTGAGAAGACTCCTGTCCCCCCCTTCTTAAGGGGGGCTAGGGGGGATCAGGCCTTAATAGTCAAACAGCCGTCTGTGACTGGGTTTGACGTTAAGTTGACACCTATGGGCATTGCCGTCTCCTCATTTCTACTAATTCTAAATTTGAAAAAAATAGGTTGGGTTTAACACAAGTCAACCCAACCTATTAATTAAATGAGACTTAAGACTTTAGCCTTGATTTACACCGAAGTTTTCAAACTGTCGCGCGACTCGGAAACCCGATCGACAATAGCAGCATTTACCGCAGATTCCTTAATCGGTTTCCGGGCTTCAATCAAAGCCAGAGCTTTCGTGACGCCTTCGGGTAAAATCACCACCAAACTGCCTGCTGGTGCTCGATCTAAAGCCTTGTTAACAGCAATTGTCTCGTCGAGAATCAACTCGTATTCAACTTTAGACTTGTCTGGGGTGCGTGCGGCGATCGCCTCTGCAATCCCTTGGCAAATTAACTTGGCCACCACACCGGGTTCTCGCCCGCGCCTGTCAACATCTTCTTTGACAATAATCCGATCGAACATA
The DNA here is from genome assembly GCF_020738035.1 of Microcoleus sp. PH2017_28_MFU_U_A. NCBI lineage: Bacteria > Bacillati > Cyanobacteriota > Cyanophyceae > Oscillatoriales > Microcoleaceae > Microcoleus > Microcoleus sp. PH2017_28_MFU_U_A. The sequence goes on along the minus strand of NZ_JAEQCX010000044.1, from coordinate 4,702 downwards.
TCGGCAGAAAGTTTGCCCAAAGTGACAAAATCTTCATCTCGTCTATCCCCCGGCGCACCAACTACCCCGATCCGCATTCCTTCCCAATTCTGCACAAAACTACCCAAAGCTTTGTAGCTGTGCGGGTTGTGGGCGTAGTCGAGCAAGGCGTGATAGCTGCCCAAATTAAACAGGTTCATCCGTCCCGGAGTTTGACCGACGGAGGCCTGAAAGCTGGACAAAGCCGATCGAATATCCTCTATTTTCACTCCCTGAGCAAAAGCCGCCAAACAAGCCGCTAAAGCATTCGCAATCATAAACGGCGCCCGCCCGCCCATCGTCAGCGGCACATTCACAGCCTGCTCAATTCTCAGCGTCCAATCGCCTTTGAGGATGGACAAGTAGCCGTTTTCGTAAATTGCTGCCAGCCCGCCCGCAGCGGTGTGTTTGGCAACCAATTCGTTGTCCGGGTTCATTGAAAAATATGCAATTTGAGCCTTGACACGCTGCGCCATTTGTGATACAAGCGGGTCGTCTGCATTCAAAACTGCATAGCCTTTGGGCATTACTGACTCGACGAGGACGCTCTTGAGTTTGGCTAGTTGTTCCACGGTGTCGATGTCGCCGATTCCCAAGTGATCCGCCGCGACGTTCAAGACGACGCCGACATCGCACTGATCGAAGCCCAAGCCCGATCGCAAAATTCCGCCTCTAGCCGTTTCCAGCACCGCCACTTCCACGGTGGGATCGGACAAAATCAAATGAGCGCTCTGCGGCCCAGTATTATCTCCGCTTTCGACTAAATAATCGCCGATGTAAGTCCCGTCGGTAGTCGTGTAGCCAGTAATTTGACCCGTTTGCTTGACAATGTGGGCCAGCAGGCGAGTGGTTGTAGTTTTACCGTTGGTTCCCGTCACCGCTAAAATCGGCACTCGGGTGGGTTGAGGCGAGGGGAACAGCATATCGAATACTGCGCCGGCGACGTTGCGGGGCAAACCCTGGCTCGGGGCGACGTGCATTCTGAAACCCGGTGCTGCGTTGACTTCGACGATGACTCCGTTCGTATCGCGCAGCGGTACGGAAATATCGTCTGTTACCACGTCAATGCCGGCAATGTCCAAACCGATGATTTTGGCGACTCGGGAAAATAGCCAGACGTTTTCTGGGTGGATTTCGTCGGTGCGATCGACTGCAATGCCACCGGTACTGAGGTTTGCTGTCGCGCGCAAGAATACTCTTTCGCCGGCCGGCAATACCGAGTCCATCGCGTAGCCTTGTTTTTGCAGCAAATCGAGGGTCAATTTGTCGATCGTAATTCGGGTGAGCACGTTGTCGTGTCCGTCTCCCCGCTGCGGATCGCGGTTTACTTCTTCAACGAGCTGTTCTACTGTAGACTTGCCATCTCCCACAACGTTAGCGGGGACTCGTTCGGCGACTGCTACGACTTGTCCGTTGACTACTAATACTCTGTGGTCGCGGCCGGTGTAGTAGCGCTCGACAATCACACTCTTGGTTTTTGATGCGTTGCTGGCTAAATCGTAGGCTTCTTCTGCTACTTCCCAGGAGTTGATGTCGATCGTAATTCCGCGGCCGTGGTTGCCGTCTAGCGGTTTGAGGACGATCGGATAACCGCCCACATCTTCGATCGCTCCTTCCAGTTCGTCCAAATAATTAATCACCGTCCCTCTTGGAACCGGTACGCCAGCAGCCCCGAGGATATTTTTGGTACCTTCCTTATCACAGGCTAGTTCTACCCCCAAAACTCCCGTGCGGTTGCTGAGAGTTGCCTGAATCCGCTTTTGGTGCACCCCGTAACCGAGCTGAATCATAAACCGGGCGCTCAAAGGTATCCAGGGAATGCCCCGCGCTTCTGCTTCCTTGATCAGTGTTTCGGTACTCGGGCCCAGGGCCGCCGACAAAGCAAACTCTCTGAGATCTCTCAAATCTTGGGCTAATTCCGCTGCTGGATAGCTTCCAGTATCGGCAATGCTCTGGCACATCCGCACGCCCGCCCGGGTGGCATAGCGACCTGCTTGTTCGTTTTGATACTCGATTACTACCTGGTAAATGCCTGGTGTGGCAGTTTCGCGGGTGCGACCGAACCCGACCGGCATTCCTGCCATTTCCTGAAGTTCTAGGGCTACGTGTTCGATGACGTGTCCCATCATTGTGCCTTCTCTGACCCGTTGCAGGAAGCCTCCCTGATGGCCGGGGGAACAGTGATGGTCGTCCAAACTCGGGAGTGTGGCGGTCAACCCTTCGTAGAAGCCAGGAATTTCAGATGTGGTTTTATCTGCCAACTCCTCTAAATCCAGACGCATGAGGACGAGTTTGTGGCGTCTGATGCTCCAGTAGTTGGGGCCGCGTAACGTCTGGATTTTAAGTATTTTCATGACTGTCAGAGGGGTATGGGTCGCTAAATCTTATAGGTAATTGCAGCATTTATTCAATTTGGAGCTAGATTGCTCGATCGACTGTTCGCTGTGAACAGTTTTGCATTGAATTTCCAGTTATAGGCCGCCAGCGAAAGAAAATTAATGCCCCAGCGATCGGCTAGAAACAAGTGCAGGTAAAGGGCAGGAACCAACTAGAAGCCAGAAGGTAGAATAAGAGTGTGATTCTACCTTCTGGTGTCAGCGCGTGGCTGCTTTGGAATACATCCTTCTGTTGTATCTTTGATTGGGCCCAAATGCCGCATACTTTCTGCCCGATCGATGACTCTGATATCCTGCGTTAGTTTGCTGTGCGGCATTCCAAAGGCCAGCCAGACTCGGAACAGGCTGCCGATGGCATTGGTTTGCCTAGGGGCATATTGTAGCAATCTCCGTGACACAAGACGTGCAAGCGCATATTGAACAGACTTAAGGGTTCTGTCGCTGCTACCATTGCCTCGTTGGTATAAAAACTTTCCCTAGAATCAACAATAGTCACCGTGCCTTTACCTAGAACCTTCATAGTATCGTCTCCCTCAAACAAAGCGCAGGTATCTTCGTCAATACCAATAGCGAGGCGATCGGGATGACAAGCCACAGCCGACAACAAGCGAGCCATGCGGTTACGATTGTGAAAATGCTGGTCTACGATGATATTGGGAATAATGTTAAGTCCGTTTGCCATGTCTACCAAAGAGCGGTTGGGTGACGCGCCGCTTCCGCCACCTGCAATCATGTGATATCCCATTACCGCAGCACCCGCACTGGTGCCGGCGAGGGTAATCTTACCCGAGAGAGTATATTCACGAATTTTTTCCATCAGCGGAGTGTCGGCCAGCAGCCCGCAGAGCCGCAGTTGGTCGCCACCTGTGATGAATACGCCCGTACAGTCTTCCAAGTAATCTTTCCAGACGGGGTTTTCGCCTTGTTCGCGTTCGCGGATGTCAATGACTTTGACGGCACTCACGCCCATTTCGTCAAATATGGTGCGATAGCGGTTGCTAATTCCTTCGGGATCTCGGGAAGCGCAGGGAACGATCGCCAGCCGAGCGTTTGTACCCCCAGCACGGCAAAAAAAGGTATTCAGAATCTCTCGCCCGTGAACCTTGTCTTCGGCTCCTCCGATGACCATAATCGAGGTTTTCGTGCGCTGGGAAAGATTGTGTTCTAGGGCTTGAGATGTCAACTGCTGCATGGTGTGTCTTCCTCTGTGAGATGTGAAATTAAATTTTGCCGTGCCTGTGAGTACAATGGGGCTTTTTAAGAGTAAATATTTTTTGGTGCGAGTAAGGTGCGATCGCGCGATCGCGCAGTTGTTTAAGGGCGATTTTACACAAGTCACCGTCCTGAGAACAGATGATTGTTGTACAAAATCGGCTCGCGGACAAAGGAAGAGAATTTAAGTGGCAAAAATTCTCAGAAATTATAAGAAATTATAAAGAATAAAGCAATTACTGAAAACCGATCGGCCTCTCCGGGTCAAACTAGAGGTGATGTATCAATAAATTCCAATAATTGTGCGATTTGACGTAGTTACCCTGTTTCCAGAATTTTTCCTGGCTCCCCTAGCATCGGGACTCATGGGCAAAGCCTTAGCTAAAAATATTGCTGAGGTAAATTTTGTCAATCCCCGCCATTTTACCACAGACAAGCACCAGCGAGTCGATGACGAACCTTATGGGGGCGGAGTGGGGATGCTGATGAAGCCGGAACCAATTTTTGCTGCGGTGGAATCGCTACCGGTTTTGCCGAGACGGGAGGTGATTTTGCTGACTCCCCAGGGCGAACCGATGCAGCAGCCGATGTTTCGGGAGTTCGCCACCGGGTGCGATCAGTTGGTGTTGATTTGCGGCCATTATGAGGGTGTGGACGATCGAGTGCTGCACTTGGTAACTCGCGAGGTGTCTCTAGGCGATTTTGTGCTCACAGGCGGGGAAATTCCGGCTTTGGCTTTGATTAATGGGGTTTTGCGATTGTTGCGGGGAACCGTGGCCAAGGAAGATTCGCTGAAATTTGAGAGTTTTGAAGACGGACTTTTGGACTATCCGCAGTACACTAGGCCGGCCGATTTTCGGGGATTGAAGGTACCCGACGTGTTGCTGTCTGGTAATCACGCAGAAATTGCTCGCTGGCGCAAGGAACAGCAAATTGAAAGAACTCGATCGCGCCGCCCGGATTTGCTAGCGGATTAAGGCGTTGCTGAACTAGGGTATGATGAAATGGTCGTCGGAGCGTCACAAATCACACACATTTAAAAGGAATATTATGCAATGCCCGGAATGTCAGTCTAC